>JAZDJV010000068.1:0-5681 GCA_043803585.1 Microcaldota archaeon
ATGTAAGCATCGAATGGAAGGTAGTCCAACACTTCCGGCGTTATATTCTCTACTGCGATCAAATAAGCGCCACCCTTTTTCGCGAGCTCTTCTGCCCTTTCCCAGTTTTTCTGGCCCGGCTTTGTCGAAACCACGGCGCCGAATGTTTTCGCCGCACCAGCGCTTTCAATCCTCAGCAGGGATTCTTTTTTCCATTCGTGCGCCGTGGCCATGTCAACTGAATTGCTGTAGGGATTGGCGATTATCACGGGCTTGCCTGTTTTGTACGCGGCGAACAGAGGGTGGAACCTTCCGCTGCCTATGAAAAGAAACGCGCCGACCTCGCCGGCTATTGATTCTGCGCTGCCAGCGTCGCAGCCCAGCACCTGGCCGTTGTGCTCGGCGCGGGGACCTTTTTTGCCTATCACAGCGGTTATTCCGCGCTGCTTCAGGAACGGCTTCACGCCCTCAAGCTTTTTGATGTGCTGGGAAGTGGTTATCAGCCCTATCTTCTGCTTTTTGTTTTTGTATTCAATTAGCAGCGGCATAGCGCTTTCCAGCGCAGGAATGATGTCAATGCCGCTTCCGCATTCGACAAAAATAGCGTTCTTTGCTTTCATCCCGCGCAGAGGGGCGTGCCCGTAGTGCACCGTGGCGCCGCACTCTTTCATTGACTTGAAGTCGCAGGCGCCGTAGCACGGGTCTGCGCTGAGCACGGGCTCAATGCCCTGTTTTTTCAGTTCGTCCATCACCACTGGCGCCTGCTGCTTCAGGCCTTCCGGGAACTGGAGCAGGGCGCTCTTTGCGCCCAGCTTTTTCAGCTCTTCGATAACACGCGGCGTTTCAAAATCGTAATTTTCAGGCATTTAATCACACCATTTCCTGTTCCACAAGCCCGCCGGCGTTGTTGGCGTAAGTGTAAGGCGCTTTTCCTCTGAATCTCCCGGGCTTCTCCTGAAGTTCAACGCCAAGCGATTCAGCTTTCTGCCTCACGTAATCATTTATCATTTTTTCATGTTTGTTTGTCGTGAAATACACGTCGTCAAGATAAATGCCCCACTTCCCTTCCACTTCAGTCAGATGCATCACGCCTCTGCCGAGCAGCTGACCTGTTTCTTTTTCATAAACACCCACAATTTTTTTTGTGCCGTCAACTATAAAAGACATCAATGCGCGGTTGTGGTTTCCCTCGCTGCTCCAGGACTGGCATGTTCCGAATCTTTCCCCGGCATTGAGCCATTCAGAGAATCTGACAGCATCAGTTACCTCGGCGTTTATTTCAGAGGCGCTTCTGAGCAGAATCTTTCCAGCAACCCACCCGAGATGCTTCCCTGCAACAGGGTTTTCCTTTTTTATCTTCCGCAGGAGCTTCTGAGTTTTGTCCTGCGCATCGATGTTTTCATTGATTGCCGATATGACCTCGTCATACTCCTTTTTCAGTTCAGCCTGCCTCTCGGCAGGGAGTTCTAGGAGAGATTCGTTCACTCTTTTCACAAGCTCTTCAACGCTCACCTGTTCAGGCTTCACAATGATTTCCTGCCTGAGAGGTGCTTTCCATTTTTCAGCCACTTCAGCAGGCACTTTCAGTTTTTCCAGGTCTTCAAACTTGAATTTTTCAAGCTCTTCCCTGCTTTTCATCCACAGGCTGGTCGCGGTTTTCAGCAGTTCGGCCTCTCTTTCAAATTCGTGAAACTCATAATTTTTTACAAGGGCGCTGTCAGCGCGTATGACGTCAAGCATGTTTCCAATGGCCCCTCCCCTGGCGAGCTCGTTCAGCTTCTTCTCAAAATTCTCGCCGTACTTTTTCCTGCCGGCATCAAGCACTTTCTTTTCGGCAGCCGCCTTGGTTTCTTTCAGCGTCGCGCCCTCAAGCTCCATTGCTCCGCCCTCCAGCGCTTCATAGGCGGATATATACTGAGCAAGGTAAGGAAGCTCGTGCATCTGCTTTTTTCCGAATTCTTTTCCAGCGGTGAAATCAAGGAGCCGCCCGGCGCTTTCCGGGCTCAGGCTGAGCCCCTGCGCAAATCTTACCAGCCTGTTGCGCGAGCGCTTCATTTCCGGATGTTCGAAAAGCCTGAACGCTTCCTTGCACCTGGCGTCATTAAAGCTGACGATTTCCCCCGCGTTTATGGCCTTAATCTCGTTCGGCCTGAAGGTTTTCACAAGATTTTCCATCCCTTCTGGATTGTATCTGTTATCAAGAAGCAAAAATAAACTCTGGTTTTCATTTCCAATTCGCTCGGCTATTGAACCAAGCCTTTCGATTTCAGGAATAAGCTGTTCAGCCCCCACTGATTTGCCGGCATTGTTGACGCCGAATGATATAAAATCATAGCAGTTGATTCCGCTCCCTTCCAGCTGTTCATACACCTCGGTCAGTTTTTCAAAGGCGGGCATGAAATATTTACCTTTCGCAGAATTTGAAATTACGTACACTCCCGCCTCCATCAGTCTTGTATCGTTAATCCCTTTTTTCAGCAGCTTTTTGTTTATTTCAACAAGTTTTTTCAGCGCGGGGGAAAACGGCTCGCCCCCCAGAGCCGCGGCCATCTGCACCGCCGACCCCGTAAACTTTCTGGAATTGGCCCCCTCTTTAGTCATATCAAGCCCCATTTCAACTGTTTCAATAAACTGCGCTTTATTCATGTATCTGGTAATTCCCGGTATATTCGCGTATCCAAAACCAAAATTTCCTTTCTCTTCCACGCCCGCCCTTTTTATTTTTATTTCCGCCTCCGCAATTGTTTCCATCCATTCTATGTACTCTGCGCCCTTCTTTTCTTTGGCAACCGCTTTGGCTGAATTCATAAAATCATAGCGGTTTATTTTTTCTCTGGCAAGCTCAAGGTCCAGTTTCGCCATTCTTTTCACGCCCGAGATAAAATCCGCTCCCTTCATAGCCTGGCCTGTCGCCGGAATCCCTTCCATCATAAGCACATGCGTGTCATAACCATTTTTTTTCAGGCCCTTAAGCACCTCTTTCAGCTCTTCTGCCGTGACGGCAAACCGCTCTTTTTCAACCGTCCTGGCGGCGGTTGTTATCATATGGGACAGAAAACGGTTCGGGTTAATTCCGTTTTCAATAAGCTCTTCGCTCAGCTTCATGGAGATGTCAAACTGCCCCCTGTTCAATTTTTCAATGGCCGGATGTATTCCGTTGTACATCAGTTCAGTGGGGTTTATTTCCTTCTCAATCATTTTTTCGTACAACTTCATGGACATGGATAACAATTCAGGTGTTGAAATACGGCAATTAATAGATCCGCCCCGAGCTAGCCTTGGTATGTCCTCTTTCCCGAACCAGCCCGGATCCCACCCCTTGTTGGCCATATTCTCGGATATGTCCAGGAATCTTATGAATTCACCGCCCTTCAGGTATTCGGCGGCCGATCCCACCCCCATCAGTAAAAATGTATTGTCTCTGAACTTGTTTTCAGCGCCCTTCACAGCTATGTTGTACAGTTTTTCCACTGCGGTGATGAGCTGCTCGCCTTCCACGGCTTTTAAAGTTCTCTCCAACCCGTATTTTGCAAACCAGCTAGGATTAATCTTCTTTTCAGCCAGATTTCGGACAGCTTTGGTTACACACCTGAGCTCTTCGTATGACTTTGATTTTAACGCGTGCCAATGAATTCCATCAAGAGTTCCTGAAATCCCATCCACCTGTTCGTTCTTTTTCATCTGGACAACGGTTTCAGCCAGGTCTGTTCCGTACTCCTTCAGTTCTTCCCTTGTCTTCGCCTTCCCAGCATAATCAGAAACAGCGTTAATAGCGTCATCAGCCCACTTTCCAACCCCGTTCTCCACCATCTTTTTTGACAGGGTTGTTTTCATTTCGTTTATAAACTCAGGTGTTATCTGTTCTCTTCTCTCTGCTTGTTCAGGGGTTTCCGCTTTTTTCTCAGCTTGCTTTTCAGATGATTCTTCTGTTTTTACCCTTTCTTCCGCCCTCTTTCTTCTGCCAAGCAGCCGCTCAAAAAATCCCGCGCCCGGCGCAGGAGCCATCCCTTCCGTGCTCTTTTTCATCTCCCTATGCCGTTCCTGCGCTTGCTTGAAGACGTTCGGTTTCCTTTCTTCTGCTGGTGCGCCTTCTATCCTTGCCGGAGCTGTTTGTGCCTGAACTTTTTTCATAGGGGCTCTTGTTTCTGCTGCTCTCGTTGCTGGTTTTTCTTTCCTTTCAGGCGCAGCTCTTTCTCCCGTCTGAATCAGCGGCCTTCTTTCCTGCTGTTTTCTTTTCGTGAGTTCCTTCAGAGCTGCTGATTTTTCAGCTTCTGAAACTGCCGCCATGCGCCTTCTGCCGTCGTCTGACGGCGGCTCCGCAGCTCTCACAGCTTTTCCGAGAACTAATTTTTTCTTCTTCATCGGCTTTGGTTCTTCATAGACTGCCTGCGATTTTCTGGTAATCGCGGCCCTGCCTTCGTGCGCAGGCCTTCTTTCCTCAACCCGTGTATTTGATAATCTTGAGATTTCCCTTCTGTCCGCCTCTTTTCTCGCTCTTTCAATTTCTGTTCTCAGTTTCGCTTCTTTGTGCAGCTGCTCTGCTCTCATATTAGCGGTTTTTCTTTGGGCAGCCTCTTTTTCAGCCCGCTCTCTTTTGGCTGCCTGCTCTGCAGTTTTTTGGGCTTCCTGCGCAGCCGAGATTCTAGCCCTGTCAGTCTGTGCTTTTCGCGCTTCAGATTCAATTAATCTGGCTCTTTCAGTCCTAGCCTGCGCAGCTTCAACTGCCTTCGCTCTTAATCCTCTGGCCCCTTTCACGCGCTTCTGCTCAAACTCGCGCTCGGTTTTTTTGATTTCCTGCCGTGCTTTCTCGGCCTTTTCTCCGGCAGCCAGCTCCCTTGCTTTCGCCCGGTTTTCAAGGAAATTAGAAATCATGCCTTTTTTTGCTGGCGCCTGCTGTCTGATTCTGGCTGGCTGAACAGATTCCATTTTCGCAGCTCTTCTGAACCTCAGATTTGCGCCCATGCACTGAGCCCTGGAATAGCGGAATCCCCCCCGCCATATTACGCCATTTCGGCACCGAAGTGAACTACTCTGGCTACCTGAGTTGCCCGCTGGATTGGTATGCAATTATTTTTAGAAACCGGCTTATTTAAACCGCTGAGTTAGATTTCTGACCGATTAAGCGCGATTCTGAAAAATAGAAAATTAAAAGTGGGGTCAGGGAGATTTGAACTCCCGTCTACCGGTTTCTTCCTGATTTTTCGCCCACAAGGAACAAAAAATCACATACCGAATGGATATCATCGCCCCGCACCGGAGTGCAGAGCTCATCGCTCCAATCTGTGACTGGAGCCGGTAATAATGCCAAGCTATACCATAACCCCTTATTAGATGTTAAGGTTTTTCCCGTTTAAAAAAGCGGGCCAGATGGGATTTGAACCCACGACCTATTGCTTGCTTCAGCCCCTGCACTGCCGCTTCGTGCTGGACTAACTGCGCATGCTTGGTGCACGCTGCAGCCGCAGTCCATCACTCAGTTTTTTGGTCAAGCTTTTTTCTTTGAGCATTTGGCTTCAAAATATGAGCGAAGCGAATAACACCGCCCGCACATGATTAACAGGCCAAATGCGATTTGGCAGCAAAAAGGTTGTAGGAGGCAATTGCGCTAATCCATTTCAGCCGCAGGCTGAAACTCATTTTCAGTCTGCAGTGTCTGCGCTACTGGCCCATGTCTGCATATGATTAGCATTATAATAGTATAA
>JAZDJV010000069.1:0-2437 GCA_043803585.1 Microcaldota archaeon
AGTAAAGTGAGAACGAGCGGCTTAGCACTGCCACAAAGGCCATAACGAAACGTTCCACGAGTCTTGTACACTAATTCAATATCAGCTTGAACCACGTTCTCAGATATGTCTGGCAGCAGTTTAGCTCCCTTTCCTCTGGACGTGCCTCCAGATGGCTTTGCGCCAACAACACCTCTTTTGTCACTATAATCACAACGAGTCATGCGTCTTATTAACCATCGGCTGTGTGCCAAAAGTATCAAAAATGTCTAGTTTGGCTTTGGGGCGTTTTCATGTTTTCTATACTGCAAAAACCGCATTTCTGACGAGAGAATAATAAAAGCGTGTAAAAAAACTTCGTTTCATCAACGGGCATTTTGAATAGATGTTGGAAGGCCGGAAAGAGCGCCTTTATTACAGTTTTTCGTTTACTAATTTCCCGCAGAAGTAAAGTCACACAGGTAAAACGAAGAAGAGCGAGTTTTGGCACACAGCCTTAACCACCGCAAACCTTTTATTTTGTATTCGGCTGCTCCTCATGCAGCCAAACCTTAGCGGTTGGTAGCGAGAGTTCGCTTTATATTCCTTCGCCCGAAATAATTGCAGAGGATTAATATGAAATACAATGTGCTTGTGCGGGATGCGATGAATACAGACGTAAAAACAGTCGACATAAACGAGTCCATTCAAAAAACTGCGCAGCTAATGTCGCAGTTTCGCATAGGCTCGGTCATAGTAATAGGGGACAAGAACATCAAGGGCATAGTGACATCCGAAGACATTGTTCAGAAATTTGTGGCAAACGGCGTCGGAAAAACCGTTTCGGATATCATGACGCGCGACCCGATAACGATAACGCCTGAAAAAACTCTCAAAACAGCCTCGGATATCATGGTGTCAAAAAAAATCAAAAAATTGCCAGTCATGGAAAACGGGCACATAGTCGGCATAATCACAGCTTCTGACATAGTGAAAATCGAGCCCGCGCTGACGGAAATACTCATGGAGCAGCTGAAGATTCTGCGCTCAGGCTCTCCGTCTGAGCCAGCAGGCTCGCAGATGTTCCAGTGCGAGATGTGCGGCAATTATTCCGACGACGTCTCAGAAGTCGACGGCGTCTGGATTTGTTCTGAATGTGAAGAGATGAACGAGAAGAGGTAAGCAGAACAGCAGGGAACAAAATGGCTGAGCAGAAATTATACGCATACGGCCGAGACGGCAAAAGAATAACAGAAGAACAAATCAATGAGCAGCTCGCACGAATTGGCAGCTGTATAAAAGAAGACCCTGCAGTGCAAGCCTACATGGAGAAACACGGCACCCACTATAAACAAATAATCAATCTTTCACGCCAGCAGTAGATTAATGCAGGCGCCAAGAAAACACCAGTCCTATTCTTTCTGTCATCTCACCTATTGGAAGAGGCGCGAGATTTTATAAATTTCGCCATTACGCACTTCCGCTACAGTCGCATTTGCAAGAGCGCCAAATTCAGACGCGCAGAACCCGCTATAAGTAAGATATTGCGGAGAATAGTCAGGAAACGCACTCTGGAATTCCTTCTGTGTCATCGTCATGAAAGAATTCAAAACTGCAGAAATATCATCATAGAGAGGCGTTTGTGAAAGGTCCTGTATCGGCTGACCCTTTTCGCAATCCCTCTGCGGCGCCAGAACGCTTGCTCCTCCCGTATGCATACACGAAAGCTCTCTTTCTACATACATTTTTCTAAGCTCGTCTTGCTGGTTTTTCAAAAATGCACCGAAAAGGGCATTGCCGTTTATCACGGCATAAACACCACGCGTAGAAGTGCCGTCATCATTTTCATGAAATCTGTTGACTCTGAGAAGGACATGGGTTGAGTAGTTAGAGCGCCGTATTTCAATTTCATCAAAACAACATGACGGGCACACGTCATATCTTTCGCGCCTGTCGATAAATGAGGCGACCAGACGCGGATGCGCATTAGAAACAAGAAAACTTCTTTCCCGAACACTCCACGGCTGTTTAATGTTTAGAAAGGCCTGCTTGGGGCCGACAAACTCTCCCCGTTCATCAGCAGAAACGCTGCCTTCGATAAGCGCGTTCAGTTCATCCGTCAGGCCAGCCACCGAAAAGCCGCGCGAATCAGCAGGATACCCGTCAGCAACACAAGAAGATATACGGCGATATCGGCTAATCTGTTCTGCCCACTTTGGGAATGAACAATCAACCACATATTGCCCCTTGCTACCCTGCGAAACTATGAAACGGTGATACCCCTCAGGATTCAATGAAGGAAACACGGGTTCATATCTGCCGCCGTCGATGCAATCGCCAAGGCGCCGAACAGCCACAGATGTGCTTTCGCAGGCACTCTTGGTAAAGACAATCTCTGGAACAGAAGTAACTCCCGGTGTTTTTTCCAACATTAAGTCAGCGTACCACTCACCATTAATGCGTTCATGTTTTCCAGAGG
>JAZDJV010000070.1:0-4543 GCA_043803585.1 Microcaldota archaeon
AAGGTTCGCAGTGGGGCGCTTATTTTTTCACTTTGTCAAAGGATAAGACCGAAGAACTTGAAAAAAAGAGAAAGCAATGATTCTTATGGACCATCTGGCAATAATGAGAAAATCGTGGGGTCTGATTGGAAAAATACTCACGGCAGAAAAGACGATAGAATCACGCTGGTACAAATTCAAAAGAGACCCTTGGAACAAAATAAAGCAGGGTGACACTGTTTATTTCAAGGATTCCGGCGAGCCTGTCACGATAAAAGCCGGCGTAAGCGAGGTAATCCAGCGCCAGAATCTGACTTCTGAAAAAGTCAGGCAGATTCTGGAAGAATTCAGAGAGCGGGTCGGAATTGAAGAAAAAGACCTGGAGAATTACTGCCAATTATTCAAGGACAAAAAATACTGCATTTTGGTTTTTCTGAAAAATCCTGAAAAAGTGGAGCCTTTTCATGTCAGCAAGAAAGGGTACGGACTGATGAGCGCATGGATAACGATTGACGACATAAACAAACTAAGAAAGAGCTGAAGAAACAGCAGAATCAGTAGGGGTTGATTATGTCCACTTTTGTGGTCTGCCCTAGGCAGGTTACAAGGGCTGTGCTGTTGCCCTCAAGGAAAACTACTTTTGCGTCGAGCGAATCCTTCAGAGTGTTGAGGTCCTCCAGTGTGGCCTTCTTGTACTTTTCAAGGTATGTCAGCTTCGCGTTCGCAAGCGTGCGCTGAAAACTTAATCCGCTCATGATTGTATAACACAGTAGCCATTTTTAATGATTGTGTTCATAAGTATTTCTGCACAAGCGAAAGTGAAGAATATGACTAAGCCGAAATCAATCGCATTTCTGCGAAATGCTCGAACTTTTGGTTTGAAGTGAAGAATCTGACAAATCCAAAATCCAATGAATATTACGTATTCAAGAAGAAAGTGCAGGTTCTGAAGCACGCCAGGGGGCAGGGCACAGAGCTGATTAGTATTTACCTTCCTCCTGACGCGCAGGTCAACGACATGTCAAACAAGCTGCGCGACGAGTACGGTCAGGCCGCCAACATAAAGTCGAAGCAGACGCGCAAGAACGTGCAGGCTGCCATTGAAAGGCTCATGGGCATGCTGAAAGGCGTGCACAAGCCGCCTGAACACGGAGTGGCGATTTTCTGCGGGAACATAAACAACAAAATCGAGCTTTTCACAGTGCTCCCGCTTGATGACATTCAGATGCAGACTTACAGGTGCGACTCGAGCTTCCTTACAGAGCCCCTTGAGGGGATGATGGAAGCCAAGGAGATGTACGGCCTGTTTGTGATGGACAGAAGGGAGGCCACAGTGGCTTTGCTGAAAGGGAAGAAGATTGAAATTCTCGCGCACCTGACAAGCGGAGTGCCGGGGAAGCACAAATCCGGCGGACAAAGTGCATTGCGTTTCGAGAGAATCACTAACCTGATGGTCCACGAATTTTTCAAGAGGATTGCCGAGCGCATAAACGAGAGCATGAAAGACAAGAAAGTGCGCGCGATACTTGCGGGCGGGCCGGGCGGCACGAAAAACGAGCTGCTCAACGGGGACTACCTGCAGAACGACGTCAGGGTGAAGGTGGCCGGAGCGCTTGACACGAGCTACACAGATGAATTCGGCATAAAAGAATTGATGGACAGGTCTGACGAAATAATCAAGGAACTTGACGCAAACAAAGAAAAGGAGCTTGTCCAGAAGTTTTTGAAAGAAGCTGTCACAAACGGCCTTGCAACATACGGCACAAAGCAGGTCGAGGAGGCGCTCGCAGCCGGAAAAGTCAGCGTGCTGATGCTGAGCGAGGCCCTTGACGAGGCGTACGTTGAGAAAATCAGCGAGCAGGCCGAGGCAACGGACGCCAGGATTGAAATGATCTCGACAGACACGCCGGAGGGCGAGCAGTTCCACATGGGATTCGGCGGAATCGGGGCACTGCTGAGGTACAGATAGCCCCGCGGGCAGTGATTTTATGGCCTACGAAATAAAGCGCGAATCAGACGATTTCATAGTTGAGGAGATAACGCCGGAGGGCGAAGTGCTCGAAGTCGGAAAGCATTATGATTTTGACAAAGAATCAAAAGGAAACCACTTGGTGTGCGCCCTCCAGAGGCGCGAGTGGGACCAGAATCTCGCCATAGGAAAAATCAGCAAGGTGCTGAGAATCGCGCGCAGGCGCATAGGGTTTGCAGGCACAAAGGACAAGTTTGCTGTTGCCTGCCAGAGGATTTCTATTGCTGCAATGGATTATGACAGCGTGAACTCTGTCAAAATCAAGGACATGGAAATCCAGCCGATGTACAGACAGCAGAATCCCGTGATGCTCGGCGACCTCTCGGGAAACAGGTTCACGATAAAGGTTTATTCTGACAAAAAGCCTGTCCAGAAGGGCAGAATTCTGAACAAATTCGGCGTCCAGCGCTTCGGCGACAAGAGGCCGATAACCAACCTTGTGGGCGAGCAGATTATCAGAAACAGCCCGGAGCAGGCTGTGAAAATTTACCTGACCGCGACATACGGAGAAGAGGACGAGAGGTCGGAAACAGTCAGAAAAGAACTTGCGCAGAATTGGCCGAATAGTAAAATCATGGGCCAGACAGCTGTTTTCAGAAAGGCCCTTGACGATTTTCCGAAGAAAATGAAGTTTGAGCGCGTGATGCTGTCGCACCTGGCGGAATATCCGCAGGATTTCATCGGCGCGATAAGAACGCTCCCGCGCGGGCTTCAAATCATGTTCGTGCACGCGTTTCAGAGCAGGCTGTTCAATGATTATCTTGAAGAAAACGCCGGTGGAGAGGATGACACTGCTCCATTATTTGGGTATGAGGTTCAGCTTGATGAGAAAGAACAGGCATTCCTGAAAAGAAAGGGCTTCGCTCCGCAGGACTTCAAAATAAAGTGCCTGCCCGAACTTTCAGGCAAGGGCGAGCGCAGGAAAATATGGGTTGAGCTCGCTGATTTTGAGATTCTCGAACAGAACGAGGACGAGGGCTGGCGCAGAATCAGGTTCTCGCTGCCCAAGGGCGTCTACGCGACTGAAGTTATTGAGCAGCTTTTTAGCTGATTTAACAGAAAAAAACGAAGCTGTTTGGTTAGTTTAGCAGAAAACAGCGGAATTGTTTGAATAGCGCGCATTTTGAAATAACTTTAAATACGCCTCAAGCCTAGCTAAAATCGATGAAACTGAATTATTTTACTGTGATATTTGCTATGGTGGCTGCCGTTGTCTTTCTCAGCGGCTGCCAACAGCCTTCGGGCCCGACCGACCAGGGATCAGGGCCGGACAATCAAGGAATGAACTGCCTGGAATTCTGTGAATTGCAGCAGCATACGCAGTGCGTTGGAGAGTGGAGCGTATCGGGAACGTATCCTGACTGCAGTTGTGAATTCAACTGCAATGAGCAGCCACCTGAAGAGCCAGAAGAATTTGTTTGGGAAGCCGGAGATGTTGCGGTGCCTGGAAAATACGCTGATGCTGAGCTTGTAGAGCTGGAAAACGGCAGTTATAGGATTTACTACTCAGAGGAACCTGAAGTGCAGGGCTTCAGCGGAAAAATTTATTCTTCAGTATCGTCAGACGGAATGAGCTGGACTGCTGAACCTGGAGTGAGAAAAGAATGGGCGACATTCCCGGACATAGTGCAGCTTGATGACGGAAAATACAGAATGTACTACCAGAACGACAATGTGATAAAAAGCACGACTTCTTCTGACGGCCTTTCGTGGACAGATGAGTCAGGCACGAGGATAAGCAAGACAGAAACAGGCCTTGTTCTTGAAAACGTCGCAGCTCCGTCGGTGATAAAAAACGGCGGCTTATACATTATGGTTTACAGAGGCACAATAAACGAAAGATATTCTTCAGAGGTTCCGAACAGCAACACGCAGCTTTTCCTGTGGGCCACATCATCGGACGGAATCACTTTTGAAAAACAGGGTATTGCGCTTGACAGCAGAAACAGCGTTTTCAACGGCTTGCTCGATGGCCCGCAGCTTGTTCTATGGGAGGACGGAGCAATACGACTTTATTTCTGGTCATATGAGGGCGTGTACCACACAACATTTGAGAACAACGCATTTTCGGCTGATGCAGAATTTGATTACACAACAGCCTCTGACGAAAACGTGCCTTTCCCGTCAAACCCTCCGTGCGATCCCACTCTTGGAAAAATAAGCGGAAAATGGTTCCTCTATTACGGCCAACATACAGAGGGAATTTTCTACGCAACGCTGGAAGAATAATTTTTTAGGGGCTTTGAGCGGCTGCTTAGCTGGCCTTGCAGAGAACAACGGAATTGTTTGACTGAATTATCAATTTTTTCTTCGATTGGTGAGCTTTTCCCAGCGCACTATTTCAGATGATGAAAAAAAAGTTTCCTTGCATTTTGCGCATTCCATTCCTTTTATCAGCGCTTTTTCATTTTTCTCTTCGTGAATTTTTAATTTTCCGTTGCACAGCGCGCATTTTTCCATGTTTTAATATTAGATACCTTTTACTATAAAAGAGATACGTTAGAGTGGTAGACCCCCGCTGGCATTGTGCAGGGG
>JAZDJV010000071.1:0-4879 GCA_043803585.1 Microcaldota archaeon
GAACACGAACATGATTATTATCAGAACGATTCTGATGTCAGCCCACAGGAGCCCCATACAGTCACCTTATTATATTGCGCAGGAGCTGTTTTTAAAGATGCGCGAGCGCGCTGCGCAGCCAAAGCGTCTGTTCATTTCCAGAAATTAGGATTGCCGTCGCAGATTTTCTCGGCGTCTTCAATCATCAAGTTTACCGCCTTTTTTCTGCTCCCCTTTGCCCTCTCAAAGCAGTCTTCCCATATCTCTGCGCGAATCTTTCGGACATCCTTTACTGAAGAACTCATCTGCTTCGCTTCCGTAACTTCCCTCCTTATGCCGCTTATGTAAAGCTCTGTTTTTGATTTGTAGTACCCTTTATCAACCAGTTTCTCGACTTCTGATTCCAATTTACCCGGCATCCTAAAGCTCGTCTGGACATCCTGCATCTCATCACCTTGTAATTCAATGGAATTACATATATTTAATAGTTTCTTTTAGAAATACTTGAAAAATAACCCGTAATCAAAGCACTGTTTTCCCAAAGCGTCAGCTATTTCCTGCCAGTGGAAATCGCTGCTCACCAAAATGGCCCCCTCTCTTGCGGCCGTTAAAACGTGCAGGCAGTCGGCAACCCCGCATTTCAGCGATGAATCCAGCTTTATTGCCGAATCTTTGTCCTCCTCGTTTATTTCCGTTTCTTTGCAAAAACTGCCCTGCTTCATTTCCTCTTTAACCTTCTTAAATAACCGGCGATATCCGGCTTTCGCTATCTCATAATCGTGTATTTTGGTGATTAGAACCGTGCCGCTCTCTTTTTGAATTGATCCGAACAGTTTAACCGCCTTCTTGTGGCCCTCTCTTTCTTCATCCAGGAAATCAATCCATACGCACGTGTCAAGGTACAGCTTCATGAGCCAGCTGTAAATACACCGAAATATAAAACTTCATTAACTGACGCTGGTTTTAACCGGTTAAAACCAGTTAAAATCAAGGTTATTTTTGCATGAGTTTTTTCTTCGGATAATTTTTTTGGTGCAGCTTTTTTCTTAGGAGCATTTTCTTCAAGAATGCTGGCAGTTTTAACAGAAGCATCTAACAGTTAACAGTAGAAAATGCGACTTCACAGTAAAAAGATGCTAATGCTTCTGCAAGCCGAAGATTATGATTCCGCTCAGGCCCATCGCCGCGATAAGGTACAGCATGTGCACTGACGCGAACAGCTCGTAGAACCTGAATATAAGGATGTAAATCAGTATGGCCGATATGACGTAGGTCAGCAGCCCCCCGCCGGTTATCATGCGCACGAATATGAATACCTCGACCATCAGGAAAAATTTCACGATCATGGCTATCCTGGCGTCAGCCGACGAAAGGAGGGTCGGAAGCAGGATGATGAATGCGAACACCCCGAGAATGACCAAAAAAGAGGTGTTGAACGCGCCGAGGCTTCTGCCTGTCATCCGGCATCCGAATTTTTTCAGCACAGCGCGCGCTTTTCCTTCAGCCATATGTACAGGTCACCTCATTCTCCTCATCTGTTCCATTTTCTCTTTGTATTCCGTGGACGCTTCGCCTGCTTCATGCCCGCCCATATCCATTTTCTTCCACGGCTTCGCGATGGCCATGTCAAACACCAGGGCTGTGAATCCGAACGTGATGAACATGTACACGAACGCCAGCGGCCCGAGGAACGCGAACAGGTCTGTGAACAGCCCAAGGTAGGCGAAAATAAGCACGAGTATCGTCACAATGGGCCCGCCTCCGAATCTGGAGCGCACGAACTGTATGATGAACATCAGCATGACCAGCTTGAACGCCAGCAGAAGCATGCCCCATTCGCTCGCCAGCTCCCTGAACGGGTTGAGGCTGTCGAAAAAACTTAGGAGGGGGATTGGGATTGCCATAATTATCATCTAAGGTGTTGCGCCTGTGCCGGTATAAGTGCAGATATTATTGGAGTATTTATATCCGCTAGGGCAGCACATGTCAATCTTCAGAGTCCCGGCGGTGTTCGGGGTTTTAAACCCAGGATGGCAGCAGCTCCCGGCCCCTAACGTAACGCCCGCCAAAGCCGGGTCCAAAGCGCATTCATAAAAGTTTGAACAGTAATATTTTTTATTACTTAATGCATTTTCTGATTTTCCGCATTCGCTGAATCCCTTAGATTTTTCATAATACGGAGAGCTGACCAAATTGCCAGGTGCTAAGACGGCCGATCCTGGCCAGAACATATCTGCTCTCTCCCGGGGCGTTCTATAACAGGCTCCATAAATAGCGCCTGCCGTAACTGCCTTATTCTGTGAAGTCATCACAAGACCTCCGCCAGCTGAATAATATTTATAATCTGTGGATGCCCCGCTATTTCCGCCGCACGGCGCGCACAATCCTCTGAGTCCTTTAAAGAAATAGCATTCTCCGTCGTCAGGCGTGTCTGGCTGCGGGTCTGTGCACACGCCAGTTTCTGCTGTTCCACGGATACAAACATCATTCGGGTTGCAGTAATAGTATACCTCGGTGCAAGACGCGCAGTCATCGCCAGACCCGCCGCAGGGTCCGCATGATGATCCAACTTTTTCCATTCCGCATGCAGGACCGGCCGATTGTGCGTTAGCTGCGCCCAGATCTGCCAGCGTTTTTGCGTAGTAAATTGACTTTCCCGTGTCTGCAATGTTGAGAATATCAGAGCTTATTATATCATCCAGGCCTGTTTTTCCGGTGCTGCACTCGGTGACTGAATCTGCCGGAACAGCGGCTCCAATTGCCGCTCCCTTATGCTTGATGATATACAGTTTTCCGCTGGCGTCTTTTGCTACGATATACTCGCCTGTCCATATCGGCGTGACTATTTTGTTGCCAATTAACTTCATACTTTCAATGTCAAACCATTTTATCTCGCCCTTGTCAGCTGTTGTGACCATGACAGGCAGGACAGTTGTTCCAAGAGCAGCTGCCATGCTGCTCTCTCCGATAAACTTGCTGTTTGCATTTGTCACTTTAATGAACTTCGTTTCTCCTGGTGCGAGGCTGGTATCAATGAAACCAGTTATTGCATCTCCCCCTGCATCTGTCGTGGGCACCAATCCGCACATGTCATATACGGCGGCAGCCAAGTGGCCGCCCTGCTTCCCCATAACATCGGCAACTTCGGCAAGGTCTATCCCGAAAGCATACTCATCGCCGGTTCCTGAAGAGCCACCAGCACCGGAGAAATATCCGCCCAAAGGCGTCGTGAATTTGTCAATGCCGTAAACAGTATTCAAAATATTCGGACCTGAACTAACCATCTCATTTGCCACAAGTTTTCCGCGCAGTATGTCCTTTGCCTTTTCTGCGCCAAATTCCTCTGTGCTGAATTCACAGGTTCCAATGTCAGAGCATGACCAGATTGTGATGTCTCTTTTGGACGGGTCTGCCTCTTCTTCAAGCTTTATCTGGTCAATTCCATATGTCGAGACTCCGTGGTACCACTGTTTGATGCTGTCAATGGCTGAGCAGTATTCGGGGTAGTCTTCGTCTTCAGGGAGCTCCTTGCAGTCTTCGGCAGTTACCCCTCCGCTGTCATATTTGGCGCTTTCTTCTATGATGAAATATTTCACAGTTGACGGGCGGAAAGTTGCGTATGAATATTCGTCCCCGTCTTCTGACGTATACGTCCCTTTTATCAGCGACCGCGTGTCAGCAGGGTCTTCAGCCTGCGCCTTGAACGCGTCAATGAGCATTAATATCTGGTCTTCGCTTGTGCCTGCGATGATGACGTTTATGCTGTCTGCAAACATGGCTGCGCTCGGAAGGTTGATTTCGTCTTCATAAAATCCGGTCTGCTCGCCGTACTTGCGGCATATGTCGCCTGCAGCGTCTTCTGCTGCCTCAATGTCGTCAGTGCTGCACACTTTTACGTAAATCGTGTGAACAGCCCCGCTAACTTCAACCCCGGCGCTATCATCAAGACCCCACATTGTGGCAATTGCGCTCTTAAGTTTGGATTTTATCAATGAATTTGCAATCCCCGCATTGTCAATTTTCAAGCCGAGGTAAGGGAGCAGGTCTGAATGCGCCAGCCCTGGCGCGCCGTTTGCGCTTGTGTCAATCACAGGCATGTTAAGCGCGAAATTGCTTCCGTCCATTGTAAACGGGCCCTGCTCAAACGAGCCGAGGTAGTGATAATACACTGCTGAGACCGGGTCTGCGATTTTGTCATACGAGACAATTGCTGCGTATCCGGCAGGCGTGACATAATCGCTGGAATAGTAATAGCACGGATTGTTCGGGTCACTGCAGTCGTCGCCCTCATTCGGCGGGTTTCCTGAATGGATCACGCTAAAGCCGGTGACATCCTGCATCACTGACGCCACGTCTTCTGGTGAAGACAGCTGGCCCTGTTCAACGAGCTTGGCTCCTATGTCAGTATACACGTCTTCAGGCAGGCTTTCAAGCCAGATGAACAGCTGGGCCATGTTGCAGTACCTGTTGGCGCAGTCAACTGTTCCGCTGGTGTAGCTCTGCTCAATAGGGGGAAGAAGCAGGACCTCGCCTGATATGTCTTCAGGTTTTGGATAAGGATAAAATGAAAGTTCCATTGAGCGCGGGTAGGTGCGCGCGCTTGCTCCTGTGCCTTTTTTCTCGGTTATTTTGACTGTCACAGGCACTTTTGCGTAGTTTGTGCCTTCGCTGTGAAAATCAAAAACCAGTCCGCTTGTGCCATCTTTCAGGACTGTGGTCACATCATTGTAATCTGTTTCGCCTGCGCTTGCAACTGTGTAAGTCACACCTTCGCACCTGTTCTTGATTTTTACTGTGAAAGTGGGCGCTCCGGCCGCGCTTGCATCAGCGCACATGCATTTTCCTTCTGATTCCTCGCCTGTGCAGGGCCCAAGTTCGCTGTATTCTGTGCTCGTCGGCA
>JAZDJV010000072.1:0-7665 GCA_043803585.1 Microcaldota archaeon
TTTCGGAAACCGAAAAGTATATAAATATGCTGGTATACAAGAATACCGATGAGTATGGAGCAGACAGAAGAGCAGCAACAGAAAAGAAAAGAAGAAAATGAACCGCAGGCGAAGCCCGAAACAACAATGAGAGTGTACAAAAGGGACGCGATAATTCTCAAGCAGATGCAGAACACGCTTGGTCTGCATAACAATATGAAGACGCAGGCAGAGATAATGCACGAAATGCTCGACTTTCTTTTTGACCACAGGAACCAGTTCTTCTTAGAAATTGAAAGGCAGCACAGGGAGAACCAGAAAATGATGGAGCAGTGGATGACGTTTATGATGAAGAAAATGAACAACAGGTGAGGAGGCTAAAACATGTCAGAGACAATTGAACTGAGGGTTTCAGAGGGAATGCAGGAGGATGTCGGAAGGGGGATAATCCGGCTTGATACTAACGCGCGCAAGAAACTGGGCGTCACGTCCGGCGACATTGTCGAGATAACCGGTAAGAAAACGTCAGCGGCAATTGTGTGGCACTGCTACCCCAATGATGAGGGCATGGGGATTACAAGAATTGACGGATTCATAAGGCAGAATGTCGGCATAGGGGTCGGCGATGTCCTGAAAGTGGTCAAGCCCAAGGCGATAACTGAGTGCAAAAAGCTGACCATTGCGCCCACGCAGGGCATAAGATTTTCGGGAGATTTTATTAATTATACAAAGCAGCGGATTGTCGGAAGGCCGATTATGCAGGGCGACTCCCTCCTGATTCCCGTATTTAACCAGCCGCTGGTTTTCAAGGCAGTGCAGGTTCATCCCGCGAAACAGCTGTGCCAGATAACAGCTGACACCCAGCTTACGATAAGAGAGGAGCCGGCAAAAGAGCTTGAAGGCGTTTCGCAGATCAGTTATGAGGACATCGGCGGGCTCGGCGACCAGGTGCACAGAATCCGCGAAATGATTGAGCTTCCGCTCAGGCATCCTGAGCTGTTTGCAAAGTTGGGCATAGAGGCGCCGAAGGGCGTCCTGCTTTACGGCCCGCCCGGAACCGGAAAAACCCTGCTGGCAAAGGCAATTGCAAACGAATCAAACGCCCACATAATTTCAATACAGGGGCCCGAGATAATCTCGAAATTCGTGGGCGAAGCTGAGCAGAGGCTGAGGCAGATTTTCCAGGACGCCGAGAAGAACGCGCCTGCGATAATTTTCATAGATGAAATAGACGCAATTGCGCCGAAAAGAGAGGAAGTCACGGGCGAAGTTGAGAAAAGAGTCGTGGCCCAGCTGCTTGCCCTGATGGACGGCCTAAAATCAAGGGGCAGAGTGGTTGTGATTGCCGCGACAAACAGGCAGAACGCCCTTGACCCAGCTCTGAGAAGGCCGGGCAGGTTTGACAGGGAGATAGAGCTCGGAGTGCCTGACGTTGCAGGCAGAAAAGAGATTCTCCAAATACACACAAGAAGCATGCCTCTTGCAAAAGACGTCAAGCTTGACGAGCTTGCGAAAATGACCCACGGTTATGTCGGGGCAGACCTCGCCGCGCTGTGCAGGGAGGCCGCAATGAGGACGCTGAGGAAGATACTGCCGAAAATAAACCTTGAAGATGATTCAATATCTGTCGAAATTATAGACGGCCTTAAAATCACAAGAAAAGACTTTATGGACGGATACAAGGATGTCCAGCCTTCTGCAATGCGCGAGGTGCTGATTGAAGTGCCGAACGTGCATTGGGATGATGTCGGAGGGCTTGCCAATGTCAAGAGCGAGCTGAAAGAGGCGATTGAGTGGCCGCTGAAGAACCCCGAAATGTTCAAGCGCATGGGCATAAAGCCCCCTCGCGGGATTTTCCTTTTCGGCCCGCCCGGAACCGGAAAAACCCTGCTGGCAAAAGCAGTGGCTACCGAGGCTGAAGCCAATTTTATTTCAATCAGAGGGCCCGAGCTTTTGAGCAAATGGGTCGGGGAATCGGAGAAAGGAGTTAGAGAAACATTCAGAAAAGCCAGGCAGGCTGCGCCCACGATAGTTTTCTTTGACGAAATTGACGCCATTGCGCCGAGAAGGGGAAGGGACACAGGCAGCCACGTGACTGAGACAGTTGTGAACCAGCTGCTGACTGAAATGGACGGGCTTGAAGAGCTCAAGGAAGTGGTTGTCATAGCCGCGACCAACAGGCCTGACATGGTTGACCCTGCGCTATTAAGGCCGGGAAGGTTTGACAGGATGATACAAGTCAACGCTCCTGACAAAGAGACCAGAATGAAAATCATAGAAGTGCACACAAAGAGCGTGCCACTTGCAAAAGAAGTGGACCTGAACGAGCTTGCGGAGAAGACAGAGAAATATTCGGGAGCTGACCTAGCCGGAATTGTCAGGGAGGCTGCAATGAACGCCCTAAGGGAGGACCCTGAGGCGAAGCAGGTCAAGAAAAAGCACTTCCAGAAGGCGCTGAAGGACACCAAGCCTTCGCTTGAGGGCGGCATGATAGAGCACTACAACACCTTTAAGGAAAAGTACCAGGGCGCCGAATTCGTCTAACCTCATTTTCTGCTGGACTTCTGTCCAGCAGTTTTTTTAATCTTGCAGAAAAAGCTATTTTTGATTACAGGAAAAAGTTCATCGGCCACACAAAGTTGAACACAATGAAGCAGCCGAAGAAGAGCGCCCACACAGCGCCGCTCCACCTCATTACTTTTGCGCCGTCAAGCGGACCAATGGGCACCATATTGAATAGCCCAAGGAACATGTTTACTTTGAAGCCTATCAGACCCACGCCTGCAAACGGCGTGCCCAGAAGCAGGAACAGCAGGCCGAAGCCGAACAGCATGTTTGTAAGCGGGCCTGCAAGCGAGATCAGGCCGTCCTCGAACCTTGTAAGCCCTGTCTTGAAAATGTAGACAGCGCCGGGCGCCGCGAACACGAATTTTCCGCCTGTCGCAAAGGCGAACACGACGGCAAGTATCAGGCCCTCCATCCACGCCCTGTAGACAGCCAGGCACCCAAATTTTATGGCCACGAACTTGTGGGCCATTTCGTGCAGGATGAACCCCGCGCCCAGCGTCACGAGCACAATCGGAAAGCTGAGGAAGCCAGGCAGGGAGAATGCGAGCGAGATTGTGAACACTGAAATCAGTATGTGCACGATCTCGACTGCCTGAAAGAATCCCATAAGGCTGTTATGCTGCGCGGATTTTAAAAGAGGTTGGTTTAACCAGTTTAACCCAGTTAAAATCTGCGAGCGTTTGAAAATTATTATAAGCAAAGGCCCGCAGAATCACCGGCATGAGGCTGTATTTTGAAACAAGCATTCTTATTGATTATATTGAGAGCAAAGGCGCAAAGTCCAAGGTTGTTTTGGACTTGATTATGAGAGCCCTACGCTGCGAATTTGAGATTGTTATTTCTGATTTTACGATTCTCGAGGCAATTAAAAAAGAGCAGCCGTCCAAATTTGAAATGATGTTTGAAGTAATAAAAGCAAAAAACAAGCTAGTGATGGTCTTGAAGAATGCCGAAGACTTTGAAAAAGCAAAAAGACTTGAAAAACAGTACGGCATACATTGGCATGACATACTTCACTGCCTGCTCGCCAAAAAAGCTGGCGCAGACTATGTGGTGACGAGAGACAGACATTTTTGGGCGCTTAGAGGATTATTACAGCCCAACCTTCCTGAAGATTTCTGATGAATCAGTTCTAAAGAGCTCTTCAGCAGCTGCCTTGCGGTCCTTTCGGGTGATTTTTCCGATTTTCGGATTGCTGCCTCTTATTTTTTCAAGCTCGGCCGCAAGTTTTTTTATCTGGCGCTCTTCAACAAGCCTGCGCGCGGCGTCGCGCATGGCCTCTGCAATGCTGGAGTAATTTCCCTCCCTTACAAGCTCTTCAAGGCCTTTCTCAACTGCCAAAGGCAGCCTCGCGTGAACTGTTACTGTAGCCATATTGTATCCCTTTTGTATCCTATGGATTTCGGGTTTTATATTGCTTTCGGTGATTCACTGATTTTTATTCCAACCAGTTTTAACCAGTTAATCCGAGTCAACTTCTGAAAATCAATATATAGCGGGCCTGCGGAAAGTATAGTCATGGACAACAGGGCGCAGATTTCTGCCGAACTGCTGATAATAATGGCCGCAATCGTGGGCCTGGCTTTCTTCGTGATACAGTCGCTGTCCTCAAACGCGCACAGCTACAGCGACGCCCTTAAGGCGAAGTCGCAGGACCTGCTGAAGGAGATTGACAAGATTACAGCCTGATGATAATCAGCGATTTAACAGGTGATTTCATGGATAACAGAGCGCAGATATCAGCTGAACTGCTGATTATAACAGCGGCCATCGTGGCCATCGCAGTGCTGCTCATCGCGAGCCTGCGGAGCACGGCTAGCGATTCGAACAGCAAGCTTGAATCGCTTTCAAAGTCAGCTCTTTCCGAAATAAAGAAAATTACTTCGTGATTCAGTGGTTAAATGAACAAGAGAAAGGCCCAGCTTTCACTTGAACTGCTCATCCTCATGGCAGCCTGCCTCTCGTTTTTCGCGCTTATTCTTCCGCAGATCAGGGCAGCGTCTGACGCAGGCTTCAGCAGGCTGGCTGAGCAGGACAGAGAATCGCTTTCACTGAGGCTCAGCCAGGCGTGCGAGAGGGCCCTGATAACAGGCGCGGGACAGGAGATTGAGGCGCGCTCGCTCTCTGCTTTCAACTTCTCGTTGGAAAAATGCACAGCCAGCGCGAACATCACGGCAGGTGGAAATGTGATTTATGTGATGCCGAAAATGCGTGAAGGATAGGTTTATATTATGTTATAACAATAATGAAGGTGAGGATTTGGAGGATTTAACGAAATATAATCTGATAGCAACAAAACACGTTCGGAAAAAAATGGTTGAGAGAGATATTGACTCAGAAAAGGTGCGCTCAGCTCTTGTGAATTCAAAAATTATCTTTGAGGGCAGCGGAAAAGAAAAAGCGATATGCAGAGCAAATGAAGATTATTATACCGTTATAATAATAAGAATGAGCGCCTGCATAAAAATCATATCTTGCAGGAGAAGCAGTTGGTGGGAAAGAAGAATTTATGACAATGAGGCGAAACAAATATGAAATGCGTTTGCGGTTCAAAACTCAAAAAAATAAAAACTGATGAAGAGTATTTTGGTGGAAAAGTTGTGCTGAAGGGCGTTGACGGCTATTATTGTCCGAAATGTAAAGAAGAGCTTTTTACGATGCAGCAGATTATAGACACTCAGAAAAAAGTAAGAACAATTGCGCCAGAATTCTTTAAGACAAAGAAAAAAGTGATAAAAGTCGGCAACAGCCTCGCCCTGCCCATATCAAAAGATGTTGCTACGTATGTTGGAATGCATAAGGGCGACGCGTTTGATATTTCTATTGAGAGCAGGAAGAAATTGGTCGTAACTGTATAATTTTACTATTAGTGAATGCCGAAAACAACATAGTCGCGCCTGATAATCACGTCTTCAGGCGCGCACTGCTCATTCAAGCAGTAATTTAGTCCGGTTTCTTCATCAAAAAATGAAAAGCATTCGTCAGAAAGATCGTTCATGATGGTGCACACTTCCACGATGTCCTGCTCCCCTGTGAAGAGCATGAGGCTGTTAATCCGAGATTCAGCTGCTTCAGCTGGCGCTGAAAGAGTTGAAGAGGCAGCAAGAGTCACGGCAATGACCATAATCAGGCACACTGCCGCGTCAAGCGTGAACACAAATCCCCTGCTCATAATTTGAGCACCTCAAGAGCGCACTGCCCGTTTCCGCACACAGCAAATCGCTTCACCATCAAAAGGGCATCGCTGTTTTTGCAGCTGGTGTAAAGAGTTTTGTTTTCAGCCCTCAATTTTATGCAATAACTGTAAGGATTTTTCAGGCCAGCCAATTCTTGCAGGCGGGTCAGGTCAAGCTCGTGATGTTTTATTGAATTTTCATCGCGCTCCGCGAGCGCGAGCATCACCTCTTCACTGTAGTCAAACGCCTGCTTGTATTCCGCAGTTTCTTCAAAGACAAGCGGTGAAACAGCAGAGGACTGAAACTGGAGAATGAAAGCTGCGGCTGTCATAAGTATGATTGAAGCAATGACAGCGTCAATTGTGAAAATCAGAACCATCTTTTTTCACCTGAAATTGCGATTCCTTGCGCTGTTTTTTCAACGCTCTCTGCAAGACAGCCTGATTTGTTCAGCTCAATTCCTGCGGAGGAGATTTTCATTTCAACAGCGCCGTACCAGAAGTGGGCCGTGTTGCAGCAGCTGTCAAACACAGCCAGCTTTCCCGCCAAGCCGAGTTTTTCAGCCCGCCCTTCTGCGCCTGCTGAGATTGAGTGCATCGCAGCGCTCAGCAGGCTGACCAGGAGTATTATTCCAAGCGTCGCGCTCATCAGCTCAAGACTAAGTTGACCCTTCATGAAATTACAGCCCCTTCCGGAATCAGAGTTATGATTCTGACGCCGTTTATTTCTGTCTCTAATCTTACAGCTATCGCGCTGTTACCTGTGAAATCAGCTGCACTCTCAAACGCTGCGTTCCTGTTAAGACGAATTTTTATTGATGGTTCGCCTGTTTTGTCCTCTCCACTTTCTTCGCCAGCTTCATTCACTTCGACAAAACAAATGCAGGGCTCAAGAAAAGAAACAGCATCGCCTTCAACAGCCAGCTTTTCAAGTTTGTATAGTGCGGTTATTTCTTCCATCTTGTCATAACTGTTCTTGTCAACAAAGCCGATGTAAAAATCAATTTCAGGCCGCTGATCAGCCCAGGCTTTGACAGCCCGGCACACTGTTTCTGAGCTGGCGCCGGATGAAAGAGCGTTTCTCACAACCTGCTTGAAGCCCTGTTCAGCAGAATACGAGCTTTCGGCAATCTGAAGCTGGAGCTGCCAGGAAGTGAGAATTTCATCAGTGACGGCATTTGATTTTTGGGACAGCATCAGAAATGATGATACTGCCGCAATTGCCCCAATCAATACAAATGACGCGAAAAAACCTTTTCTGTCCACGCTCTTTTTGTGCGCCAGCCTAAATATATTGAGCGCACAACCGGCAGCGGATTTAACTGGTTTTAACTGGGTGATTCAACAAATTCCGGCTGGTTCTGACTGGTTTTAATAGAAAAAGGGGAATCAGGGCTGATTTTTATATAACAAGGGCATAACAAAATCATGGCAGAACCCAAACAGAGGGGGGGCGGGGACCCCGAAATCAGGAAGCTTTCCGAGATAGTCTTTGACATGATTTCCGAGAATGTGCCAGACTCGGTGATGTCCAGCACGCTCCAGCAGTACGGCATGACAAAACAGCAGGCAGAGGACGTCATAAACAAGGTCAAGGACGAGTACGGCAAATTCACAGGCGCGAAGCTCCAGGAAGTGGTCAGGAAGGTCCTTGAGGAGAAGTTCAGCAGGAGAATGACCGAGCTGAAGAAGGAAATAGAGCTCCGCGAAGAAATCAAGGATATGGAGCACAGGAAGTACGTTGATTCAAAAGCCGAGCAGATTGAGAAAGAAGTCGGCATCCTAAAATCGCACGATACAGAGCTTGAATTTGACGTTGAAAACAGGCTTGACAAAATGGAGAGCAAGCTGGAAATGCTCAAAACAGTCGACCCCAAGCAGAAAATGCTTGCAACAGGCCTGCTTCTGATAGCCCTTTTCTCAGTCATTGTCCTGCTGTTTTT
>JAZDJV010000073.1:0-4926 GCA_043803585.1 Microcaldota archaeon
ATGATCTCCGGTACGCCTCTTGTTTTCGATAGTTGGTCCATACTCAATGAACGCAAAAGCGAGCATATTTGTTTTGATGATATTGTTAACTTGCAATGATTACTGTATTTAGTTATAGTACCTTTTACATTGAATATTTTATTGAACAGGTTATTGTAAAATAATAGTAGCTTTTTGTCTTCATCTGCTAGTTCTAAATTACTACTATGCGCACCCCTTTCATGTATTATAGAGCCGTCTCCGATTGCATATCCCAGCAATTGACACAACTTTTTATTAGTATAAACCGGAATTTTTACTTTTTTTATTTGCGAGTAAGAATCTTTGAAATAGTTCTCGTTTTTTATTTCACAATGTTTGCCATAGTATTCAAGTAATTTCATTATGTTATCTTTCCTGACAGGTTGTCCATAGTTTTCTATTCTATGTAGAGTTCCATACGAAATTCCGGTATTCTTAGGCAAATTATATAACTTGCATCCGTTCTTCTCTCTAAGTCCCCTTAGGAACGCTCTACCTTTTTTTGTAACAACGATATTTGGTGTCATTATTACAGGCAATTTTTGTTTAGATCCCTTGATACCTATTTTTTTTGATATTAATACAAAATCACCCTTTTTTATGTCACCCAACCTTTTCTCATGTACAATCCCATTTTTACATACAAAAAATCTATGCCAGGGAGTTGCCTTTATCCTCCTTCTTTGTGTTATCATTTCTAGTATAATATCGCTCTTCGACGGTATTACGTCATAACAAAGCGAACTTTTTTGTTCTAAGTTACTATTGATATCTATGGAGATTACCTTAGAAAGTCCTACCTCCGAGATTTTTTTGATCGAACCGTCACTCATTTGCACATAACTGTCAGGATGTAGACAGTAGGGGATGTCCGCCTCCCTGACTTCGCCCATTTCCTTCAGGTCAGAGCGGAGCTGTATCACAGAAGCGGGCGAATCAACGGATATTTTCAGGCATTTTATCTTCTTCCCGTCGTCGATTTTCTCGGCATCTTCGACTTTCTTAACCTGCGGCAGCTCCCTGACTTTCTTGGTAGCTGCGGCGCTTTCAGGAATGAAGTAGAAATACGGCTGAAACCTGCTTTCTTCAATGCGCTTCTTCCCGTTTGCGCCGATTACTGCCACTGCTATCCTGTCGTCGCCCTCGCTTTTCAGGTCAAATATAAAGCTTTCAAAATCAGCCATGCAGGTATAATGCACACCATTTATATTTAATTGATGGTTATCCTTTCCTGATGCAAATTGGGCCCGAAGAGGGAAAGGCATCCGAAAAAAGAGGGAGACAGGCAAAGATGGGGCGAGAAGACACAGGAGTATCCTCTGAAAGAATGATGGCCGACATCCACACATTGGATTCAAGACTCAGAGTTACTGCGCAGAGGATGAAAATCATTGAGAAGAACGAGCAGATAATAGGGAAAACGCTCATCACCCACAGCAAAAAAATCAGGGACATTGAGGAGAGAATGATGTCCGGAATGCCTGTTTCATCTTTGCCAGCTCCAGCCGCTTCTGCGCCAGTGATTCATTCTGAAAGCCTCGGAGAGCCGGGGCAGTCTGCGGAAGACGCCGAGGACGTCAGGGAGATTCTGTCTGTGCTCACAGAAGAAATGCAGAAGAACAGGGAGCTCATGAACTCGATTCAGGAGCAGATAAACGAAATGAAGTATGTTCTTGACACGATAAATCCGGTGGCTTATGTGACTGCTGAGCAGGTTTCTGACCTGGTTGACGAAAAGCTGAGGAAGATGAAGAAATAAGCGCGCTTCTTCTTATTGCCGGCGAAAAACTGAAAAAGCTGAAGAAATAAATCTTCAGCTTAAAGCGATTTTTAATACGGATTCATTATTGCGTCTAGCAGTTCGCCTTCGCATTGTTCAGGGTCGCTTCCTGCAGGGAATGAATCGTCAGTCGGCATCGTGCACACCATGCTCATTCCGATGAGCGAGTCATAATACTCTTCGCTGTAGGCTGAACTGATATAATCAGGGTCAATCTCCGTAACTTCTGTGTACACTTCGCAGGCGTCTTCGGTTCCTCCGCCCATTATCTCGGAGTAATACCCGAGCCCGTTGCCGTCTTCTGCGCTGATGGTTGCTTTTGCCGGAGTGCAGCTTTCAAGCTTGCCCTGCATGCACGTTATCGACGTGCCGCAGTCATAATATTCGTCTCCACTGTCATCGTCCGCTTCAGCCGGCAGCTCGAAGAGGTCGTCTGACATGCTCGGATTCTCCTCGAATTCGTCGGCGCTGATTTCGGTGACAACCTCCCAGGTGTCATTTTCCGAGCCGAACAGTATGTGCATTCCGATGTACAGCGCCTGGCCAGATTCTCTGTCAAGGCATTTGGTGATTTCGTATTTCTGAAGGCCCTCTTGCTGGCTGTCTGCGCTGCCGTCGTTCCCGTCGCCATTGTTCGTGCCCCACCCGTTTGTGGCCACAAGGCTTGCCGTTGACGCGCTTTTTCCGCCTATGCCGGCATCCGCAAAGCCGAGGGACATGCCCACTCCGGCGCCGTAAAGAGACTCTATAATATCGGCGATTTTTTCAGGGTCGAATTCCATTGTCAGGCAGTCGCATGTTCTGCCCGCAATCCCCCTCTCCTCGTCGGCAGTGAATGTGATTGTTTCATTGTCAATCAGCTCTTCGTACAAATCTTTTTCATAATCAGGGTCAGGCGATATCATCTCATTGAGGTTGCCTGCGCTTTCCAGGTCGCTCCATTCAACGCACACCCAGATTCCGTCCTCTTCAATGCAGCCGTATTTTTTTCCGTCCATTATGTACGTCATCTGGTGCGTGCTGCCTATTATTTCATCTGTCAGGTCGGTCTCTGACACCGAAGTACCGGCGTCTTTTTTGTACATTTCAAAATCGCCTGACATGTCAACGAGCGTCTCCTCTTCGTCGCCCATTGTCATCTGATAAGTGCCTGCCATGCGGAAAGAATCATGAACCTTCGTGTTGTCAATCGCGTCAAGAAGCTTGGTCTGCGAGTCTTTTCCCGACTGTTCGCCAGGCGCGGCGCAGCCCGCCGTCAATGCCAGAACCGCGACCAGAGCGGCAATTGCGTACAAAACAGAGTGTTTGCCCATTTTAGCATCTTCCTATCCAATTGAAAGCGTATTTGATTTAAATAATTATCACATGCTCATTCCGGGCCTTAATTCCGTCAGGCGCTGAGCCTCGGCCTCAGTTCCATTCTGTACGCCCGCTCGTTCGCCTCTTTCACAGCAACTTCACCCTCGCTCACAAAATCAATTCTCAGCGTGCTGTTTTCAACCAGGTCTTCGAACAGAGCGTGGTCTGTTTCGGCGCTTATGCAGAATCCCACGCCGTAATTGTAGCAGTCTGCCAGCACTTTTGTCAGGGCCTGTTCAATCGGCTTCTCAGGATTGTGCGGGATGTACCTTTCGCCGTTCAGCACGCACAGCAGGACGTTTATCTGCCTGCCCCCGCCTGTTTTCTTGAATTCGTCGTATGCGGATTTGATTATTGAATAGAACAGCGCCTTTCTGATGTTTGCCGAGAGGTCTTTTGCGTCAAGGCGGATTATCGAGCCGATGCTTTTCATGTACGTCGGAATCAGCTTCCTGAGCTCCATTTTTCCTGCGAAGCATCCGGGATACTTCTTTTCCAGAACAATCAGCCATCTCATGGCCTTGTAAGTGTATGATTTATTGTCGTCAGTCGAATTTTTCATGAGCGCTTCAATAATGTCAGTCAGCGAATTGAAATGCCCGCTTCTGTTTTCAATCACGGCGTCAATGAGCTCAGCTGATTTTTTACCGCAGTACTCTTCGCCTGATATAGGCATTTCAAGAATTTCCCTGAACATTGATTTTGTGAAAAGATTGAGGTCAATCTGCACATCGGCGATTTTCTGCGTCTTCAGCGGCATGCCGATCGGCTGCAGGGCAGGGTATTCCGAAAGTTTGAAGCTGCTGTCAGGCGAGCTCATGTCAGTGAAATAGTCGTTTTCGTCAATCACAACGCCGTTTATTCCGCCCAGCACGCAGTTTTCAAGGATAATGTGGAACATTTTTTCCATTTCTTCGGTCCTTCCGATGACTACGGTTCTGGCAAAAGACTGGATGCTCTCTTCAGCAGGCGTTCCGTCAACTTTCTTTCCCAATATTGTTTTTGCGCCCGTCCCTGAAATCATCCTCTCAGAAAGCTTTCCCGTTATCAGGCCCGGCAGCATCGAAGGCTCGGAGAAAAGCCAGTCATAGTACTCGGTTTTTGCGTGCTTCAGCTCGGTAAGATTGGCTGAATACACCGCGCTCATTTCGTTGACTTTCTCGGTGAGAAACTGCATTTCCTTGTACATGCCATCAATGTCGCTGCTGGCGCTCGCTTTTTTGCTGTAAAACGGGCCGTTTGAGATTGAAATATATTTTGCGCTAACAGCCGGATAGTGCTTTTCAAACACAAGCAGGTATCCCTTTATATTGTCCGTGAATTTCGAAATATCGCCCTCGAAAACAAAGTATTTGTTCATTATGCACACCCAGCCCTCGCCTTTCTTGTCGGAAATGGTTGTGAGCGTGAGCATGTCGGGGTTGCTGTACACGCATGTTTCGTATCCGTTCCACTCTCCTTTGTACATTTCCTTCCACGGGCCGTGCGAAAACTCTGCCATAATCAATTACCAATGATGAATATGCATACCCTATTTAAATATGAATTGGCTAATACGCGCATGGATGATGACGAAGAAAAGAGCGCCGGCATGGGAAAAGATGACGGCGAAGAAAAGGATGCTGACCGGGAAAGGAAGCAGAAGCTGATACAGCTCGCGAAATCAATGAGCGCCTCAGGCTCTTCTGCCGGCGATATACGCATTGCTCTTTCATCTTCAGACCTTGCGCCTGTTGAAATAGAGGAGATTCTTGAGGAGGCGAAGG
>JAZDJV010000074.1:0-6417 GCA_043803585.1 Microcaldota archaeon
GAAGATGAATCATAATGGTAAACTTTTGTGCATGAACCCTTTGGATCAAGTGCTGTGTCTGAATTACAGATTATATCTCGTATACTAACCGGATCGGCATTACAATAAAGAGACGCTCCCACATACCCCGTTGTTGAAAAGTAAAAGTGAGTTCCTGACGCAATTACTCCAATGCTCCCCGTAATTAACAAAATTGCTAAAACTAGAAAAGCGCGCTTTGACAGCCATGACGTGCGCTTTTTGACAGCTAACACTGTCTTTTCGCGCTGTTCAGCGCGGCTTTTCCTAAGCTCTTTTATGTGCTCAGTCATGTTTTCTCTCATATGTTACTACTTTGGAGTAACAAGGCTTATAAACACTTTGACTTGGACGATTGACGACAATTCTATCGGTTGATTCAAGGTGCGAAATCACTGCAAATAAGATGCAAAACTATGATTTATGGCTTTTGGCTGTTGAAAAAAGGAGGTGCAAAAGAGTTTAGCGCCCCTTTCAACACGCAAATGTATATAAGGGGGTTCGGGCTATTTGTATGTTATGAAGTTGAAAATCGCACTACTGCTAATTGTTTGCATGTCTGCGGGGCTGGCTACAGCGCCTCAGATCACTCCCCCCGTAAACGGGGGATATGACACTGACGGGAGTATTACCTTGCAGTGGAGTGGTGGGAGCCATTCTTACTTTAAAATATTTGAAAATGGAGTTAGAATTTCTGAGGAAAATTGTTACGATTCAACTTCTGTTTCATTAGAAAGACAAAACGGGCAATATATTTATTATATACAGGGGTTCGACGATGAATTTTGTGCATTTGGTCAAGAAGACTCACCAACAATCACCATCACCGTCGACACAACCGCTCCAACCGTCGTCTCAAAGACGCCGACAGGAACTGAGAAAGCGACAAGTGGTAGCATCGCCATAACGTTCAGCGAAACAATGAACAAAGCGCAGACTTCGGCAGCTGCCTCTGGACTGGCGCTCGGCACAGCGGCGTGGTCAAACAGCGACAAAACTGTGACTTATGCTTATTCGGGCGCTCTCTCTGGAACTTCATATGCTGTTTCTGTGTCTGGCAAAGACTTGGCCACCAATCCCGTGAGTGACTCGTTTTCATTCACTACTGTTTCGGCGCCGAAAACTGTTTCAATTGTGAATCCTCTTGCCGGCGCGAGCTACACGCAGGGCGATTCAATACCAATAACAGTGAACGTGAAGGACAACAGCAATCTCGCTGTTGCAGGAGCCGCTGTGAGCGCGTCTGGATGCAGCTCTGCTGTGGCTTTTTCTGACAAGTTAAACGGAACATACACAGGCACTTGCACTGTGTCAAATTACGGATCGGTGACCATATCTGTGACTGCTGCGAAACACGGCGAAAGCGCTACAGGACAGGTCGCTGTCAGCGTGGCGAAGCAAGCTGGCCTGATAATGGCTGTGACTGCGCCTGCTGTTTTCAGCTATGAGCGGGGCGACACTGTTAATTTTGTGATTTCTCTTGAAGATGACAACGGCGCGGCTGTGGCTGGCGCGTCAGTAACTTCAACGCCGAGCCTGAGCTGGGTAGATAATGGCGATGGCACGTATTCTGCTGTTCTGCAGACAGGCGCTGAAACTGCGGCATCTGTCTCGCTTGCGATAACAGCCACAGCGGTCGTAAGCGGGCAGACAAAGACAGCCTCTCAGACAGTTGCGCTTTCATTTGGCGCAGTCGCCATTCCCCTGACAGTGCAGATACTTTCAGACGGCGAGGAAGCAGCTGTGGCGCCGGCAGGAAGCGCCATAACTGTGAGGGCGGCGCCCTCTTTTGCTTCCGGCACTTCCCTTGTCTCACTGACAGGCACGCTTGTTATTTCAGACATAGCTGGAAACACGCAGACAAAAACACTAACATTTGAGCAGTCTGGGGACGGCTACATAGCAGACCCGGATTACACTGTGGCATCCGGCGTTTCTTCCCTGGAAGCCACTGTTTCTGTCACTGACAGCGCCAACAACACAGGAACTGAAACCGCGAGTATAAACGGGCCTGTTGCTGGCCTTAGTTTTGAAATTCTCAGCCCTGACGGCTGGACATATGGCGCAGGGCAGAGCTTTGTAATTCAGGGAAAAGTGAAATCGGGATCAACAGGCCAGTATGTTTCAGACGCTGCTGTTTCAATTGACGGCGAAGAATTTGAGCAGAGCGGGGATGTATTTTCATATAATTACACTGTGCCTGACGCAGCGTCAGGCGTGATAGACCTGGATATCAGAATGGAATACGGCGGAGTTGTGAGCGAGCAGACAAAGAAGCTGACAATCTCAAAAGTATTAACAGGGGAAATAAATGACGCAAAAATACAAGGCGACATACTCGCTGTTTTAATCACCTATCCGAACGGGGAGGCTGTCAAATACGGGAACTTCACGGCTGTTGTTGGAAATCATAATTATACGCTGGCGTATTTGAACGGCTTGTGGAAAGCAGACGTTAATCTCGGGGAAGATGAAAAATCAGTTGTTGTTTCTGTCACTGGAACAGACGTAAACGGCAATGCATTAAGCATGGTTGGGCAGACCACAAGCTATGTGCCGGCAAAGGACATAATTTATCTCGTAAAGAGCAATTTGATTCTGATTGCGGTAATAATAATGGCGGTTATTGGTGCAATTGCATACCACAAAATGACTGCAAGAGATAAGGATGTAAAAAAGTACATTGAACTTGGCGTTGAGAAAAAAGAGATTGAAGAAAAGCAGAAAATACTGCAGAAACAGGTGGTATTCAGGGATAAATTGCCGATGTTGTTAAGTCAAAAGGAAGTGCAGGCAATAATAAATAAACGCAAAGAAATTTATGATTCGAAAAAGATAGATATAACAGAAGAAATGAACAAAATTGAAATAAGAAGGGCTTTCCCTAAAAACCTGAAAGCAGAATTCGAAACAGAGATAATAAAGCAGGCAGAAATACTGCAGGAAAAAATGCATGAAACTGCAAAGAGAGAGTACCAAGCAGATGCATATTTAACGATTACAGAAAAAATGAGGCAGGGCGGGCAGAAAGATGTTGAGATTGAACAGTTTCTGAAAAAGGAGCTTGATTCTGAAACAGCCGAACTCGTGATGCAGGAACTGTTCTCTAAAGAGCGGCTACAGCAGCGGGCTGAAAAACTGAGGGGGGAAATAAAATCCCAAAAGAATGAAGAATTTAAACCCCCGAGCGATAAGGAGCTGAGGGCAGCAAATGATCTGAAAGAGGCGCTGAAAACCGAGAGCCCTGAACAAGTCAAACAGGAATTAAAGGATAACGGCGTAAGCGATGAAACGATTGAAAGATTGTTCAAAATAATAGACGGTTACACATAAGGTATGTCATTAGAATACTGAGCAATTTATAGGCAGCCCATCCTGCAAAGATGCCGCTGATTTGGATAAAAAAAGGCAGAAGGCTGGTTAAAGAATGAGCAAAAAAACAGAAATTATATTAGGCTTTGAGGCCCATTATTTAAGTTTTGTTGAAAAACACAGACCATTCATGGAAAAGGCCGATGTTATACTCTTATTTGAACAGCCGCCTGGAGTGGTTGCAAAGCTTAAAGAGGACGGCATGGAATCACTGCTAAAAAAGTTAAAACCTGAAGACGAACGCAGAAGAAAAATAGTTTCTCAAATCAAAGAGCAGATAGAGAAAGGCAAGACAGTAGCCGGGTTTGATTTTGAAACAAAAGGGGAGTGGATTATATCTTCGGCTAATGTCTGTTTGGGTGAGTTCCTAGAAGATAGATCAGAGGCAAAATCACGCTTTAGAAAAGGGGCTGAATTAGAGGCAGAATCCTGCATCAGAAGAGAAGAAAGGGGGTTAAAATGGCTGCTGGAGCATTTGGATCAATTTAGAGGGAAAACTATTTATGTTGTTGCGGGGGCCGCGCATATCAATCTGTATTATGAGTTAAAAAAGGCGCTAAAAGATGAAGAAAAAGCGGGAAAAGTGAAGGTATCTATGGCGCATTTGTTCGATGAGAGGTTTGACAAATTATTCAGTCCATCCGAACAAATCATAAGAATTCTCATGCTCAAGAAAGGAAAACTCACAGACGCAGACGAAACAGCAATAAATGTGTTGATTGGAGATAGCGAACTGTTTGCTTTACGCGAAAGCGAGCGGCGTGAGAACTATAAATTGCAGGGTTTGACAGAGGGGCAAGCGGAGGAAAAAGCGCATTTTGATGCAATACGGATGTGGGAAGAGGATAAGAAAAAGGATCCCCTTAGAAAGCTGTTAATGCCGCCAAATAATAAGTTTAGGCAACTGCTAAAACTACCGAATATAAGCAAACCTTCAGAAAACTGAGAATAAGAACGTAAAAAAGAAGCGGGGGAAGCGGTTATTTCAGTATTTTTCCCCAAAAATCTGATACAGTTCCTGCTCGTCAAAAAACTGCGCCAAACCGCGCTGCGCTATTTTTTCAAATACTCTTTCAGCAGAACAGGGAATGATTCCCCGTCAATAAATCTTATGCCCCAGTGTTTGGCCCATTTTTTGATTCCTTCGTCCTTTGCCACGATGCCTGCGTCCAGCTCTTTTGCGAGCATCAGCACGTCAAGATCCTCGATTGAGTCAACAAGGCCCTGGCGCATGGCTTTTTTGAATTTGTCCCTTAGCTCGCCTATGACAACCGGGTCTGGCCTGTTTCCGCCCACGGACAAAACGGCTTTTTCAGCCTCCCTCAGCCCCTTTCCGAATCTCTGCCTGACCTCGGAAATGTACTCGTACAAAAATTCGCACGGCACTTTCAGTTCGTCTTTGCACACTGATTTCTGGACAAGCCAGGCGTCCAGTCTCTTGATTTCCTTGGCAGGTATTTTCTTGTTCTCAAGCAGGCCTTTCATCTCCTTCCACACGCTCGGCGGCGTGTAGCAGACAATGCCTTTTTTCTTGGCTTTCGAAATTAGCTCAATAAGCAGGAGTATGTGCCTTTTTATCGCAGGCTTCTTCGCGCTCAGCCCGGTCAGGGCCGAGGTGTCGATTACGAATTTCTGTTTTCTCATGTTTCTGAAGAACGCATAATAGATATATAAATGTATTAACCAGAGTTCCTGAAAATGAGTTAAAAAAATATTATAAGCAGCAAAGAACAGAAAAATAGCGAGGAGTTAAGATGGGTTACCTTCCAGTTTCAATTCTGAATGCGCAGGCGTACTGCGAATATCAGATTTATCTGCAGTACATCAGGAAGATAAGGCCCGAGCCCACTGCGCAGATGATTAAGGGCAGGAAAAGGCACGAGGAGCTTGAGCAGGAGTTTCTGAAAGAAGCCGCGCCCCTGCCCGAGCCTGTCGAAACATACATTCCGAAGGTGATGCGCGGGGAGGCGAGGCCGTTTGTGGCCCGCGAGCTGTTTGTTTTTTCAGACGGGCGCGGAATGTGCGGAAAAATAGATGAAGCAGAGGTCAATCCCGAGACTGTTTTTGTGATTGACGACAAGCCCAACCCTTATCCTTACGCAGGCACAGTGAACCAGCTCAGGGCTTACTGCCTGCTTTTCCAGGATCAGTTCAGCTGGACAAAGCCCATCTGCTCGCTCCTGCGCGATAGGGACACGGGAAAAGTAGTGTGGAAAGAAGACTTTGCTTCAGAGCAGAAGCAAAGCATTGAAGGCACGGTGCAGCATCTCCGCGACTTGTTTTCAGGAAAAGCAGGCTTCACGCACGCCGAAAGTTCGGGCAGGTGCAGAAGCTGCAGGTTCAAGTTTTGCTGCGAGTTTGGCGGCGGCGCGAAATAATCGGCAGGAACATTTATAAACTGCAAAACGGACAATAATAGCATGACAACACCGCTCAAATCAGCAAAGAAAGAAATGAAACTTGTTCTGGGTAGTGTTAATAATAGAAAGTGAGCGCGGATGCCTTACTTTTAGCTCTTTCTTCCGTAGCTTACTGCACATTGACCTCAGCCTTACAGCTATACTTTTTATTCAATGCCCCTGTAGTCTAATTGGCAGGATGGCAGACTGTTAATCTGCTGGTGATGGTTCGAGTCCATCCGGGGGCGCTTTCCCGAAGGTGTTTTGTATGGATGCTGAGAAAATATCCAAGATTGCAAGGATAAGCCTGACTGAAAAGGAAAAGAAGAGCTTCGAGGCTCAGCTTTCGCAGATTTTGAAGTGGGCCGAGCAAATACAAGAGGTTAAACAGGCAAAATCCGGCGGCGAAGAGGCTTACTTCACGGAGAAGACAAACATTTTCAGGGACGACACTGTTTCTATTTTTGATGACTGCAAATTAATCACTCAAAACTTTCCAAAAACAAAAAGAGGGAAGCTTGAGGTTCCGAGGAGTTTGTGATGAAATCAGAGCACATCCTTTCGCTTGGAAAAAAAGAGCTTGAAGAAAGAGCTGCGAAGCAGCTCGAGCTCATTGAGAAACACAGGG
>JAZDJV010000075.1:0-12488 GCA_043803585.1 Microcaldota archaeon
CCACTGCCTCCGCAGAGGCTGTTACGGGGAACAGGAATAAATAACCCGCTGTCTGCACAGTCAGTTAGAACCGGTTTAACCGATTTTCCGTCAAAAAAGCTTTTTAATGCCCTGGCGCCAAAGAACAGCAGAACAAAAAACGTCAGTTTAAATACATGTATATACATGTAATTACGGAGATGTGCAGATGCGGCTCAATTTCACGCTCCACGCGAAAGAGAAGCAGATTGACAGAGGGGCGACGAAGCTGGAAATAATCGAAGCGATAACAAAAGGAAGCAAGTTCAGGCAGGCAGGCGGAAAAATAAGGGCGCAGTTCGGCCTGTGGGCCGTCGTCTACAGAAAGCCCTTAAGGATAAAGGACAAATACGCGATAATAACCGTGACTTACAGATGACGTGATGAATATGGCGCTGAAAAAAGAGCTGTGCCCGATGTGCGAAAAGGCCTGCCTTAAGCTGGAAAAAGAAGAGTTCAAAATGTACGGCATATCGCTCGGATTTTTTGAGGCCGAGAAATGCCCCAAATGCGGAGAAATTTTCTTTGACGAAAAAAACTCCGACAAAATGGACGAAAAAGCGAAGCAGATGGGCCTCTGGGGGCTGAATATGGAGACAAAAGTTACCAGGAGCGGCAACTCGCTGGCAATCAGAGTGTCGAAAAAAATCGCCGACTTTCTGGAGCTCAAAAACGGCGGAGAAGTGAGGCTCCATCCTGAAAACAAGCACAGGCTGATTATTGAGGTTTAATTATTTTTGAATCTGCGCTTCTTTGTTATTGAAATTTAATTATTTTCCGAATCTTTTGCCTGATTATTAAAATCTGATTATTTTCCAAATCTTCTCTTTGTCTGGCCGTAAAAATCAATCGCCTTCTGGAATTCTGCCCTGTCAAACTCAGGCCACAGCCTGTCAGTGAAGTACAGCTCGCTGTAGGCGCACTGCCACGGCAGCATGTTTGAAATCCTGTGCGTTCCGCCTGTGCGGATGAGCAGGTCAACGTCCTCCTGCTGGTACAGGTGCTGCGCAAACTGGCTCTCTGCGAGCCTGCTGAAATCCATTTTTTCGCTTGCCATCGACTTCACGGCGTCGATAATCTCAGCCCTTCCGCCGTATGCAAGGGCGATGTTAAGATGAAATTTTTCGTAGTCTTCTGTCGCGCCCTGCAGAATAGAAACCGAGTCGCTGATTCCGTTCAGCTGGTTCACGCGCCCGATTATCCTGACTCTGACCTCGTTGTTGTGGATTTTCTTGTTCTCCGCAAGTTTTCTGAAATATTTGTCAAATAACCCTGTGAGAATGTGCAGCTCTTCTGCCTGCCTTCCAAGATTTTCTGTTGAAAGCGCGAAAATCGTGGCTGTCTTAACAGTGCCCAGTTCGAGCACCCAGTCAAAAACTTCCTCTGCTTTTTCAAATCCGGCGGTGTACGAATCAAGGAGAGTGGCATTGTTCTTTAATGAGTGCCGCCTATTTCCGTCCGGGATAATCGCCAGTGTTCTTAGTTCAGACATAAAAAATCCGCCTTCTTAAATCCGTCTTGGATATCTATTTCTGTTATAGTGCTATCTTGTTATATTTATATACCTTATCCTCTTTATATGCCTTCAGTGGTAGCGCTATATCGTGATGTATAATGGTTTCTAAAAAAAATTCAGCGTCAAGGGGCGTCTCCCCCGTGGTTGCCTACGTGATGATGATAGCGATAGTCGTGACAACCACGATGGCCGCATACTGGTGGCTCCAGCCCCTGTCAAAGGAGCTCGGCGCAGCAGGACAGATTACAAACCTGCGCAACCAGATGCTCGGGCTTGACTCGGCGATAAAGTCGGTCGCCCACGGCGACGTCAATTTCGTGAGCTACTACGACATGGACCTGCCTGATGCTTACATAAAAATCAAGGACACTACTGACTCTGTCACCCTGCAGTTCCAGCAGAGGCAGGGCATAATAGGCAGCGGCTCAAGCGCAGCCCCGCCTCTTGAATCGCAGTACATAAAATGGAACGCCTCGCTCACCACGGAAAATACGGCGAACACGCCGATTCTGCTGGACGTGAACGTGACATACGGCCCGGCGGGAAGGAATGCCAAGATATGGACTACTGAAGCTGATTTTGAAACCGCCGGGTATGTTTCTAGTTACGCGGACGCAAATGTCACTTCGGGAAGCATCAAACTTGTTGACGCCGGCGGCGGGGTTTACAGCTCAAACGGCTCATTCGCGTCTGCGCCTTACAACGCCGGCGGAGTGACCAAATGGATGAACATAAGCTGGACAAACACGTCTCCGGCGAGCACAGCTGTCGCTGTCAAGGTTTCTGTTTCAAACGACAGCTCAACGTGGACATCGTGGGTGACGTACACAAGCGGGCAGGCGTTCGGAAACGCTTCGACAACCTGCAGCGCCGTAAGCGATCAGATACTTGACCTTGACACAGGAATCACGCTTTACAGGGAGTCAAATTACACAAGGCTGTTCAGGGGCGCGCTCGGCAGCGGAGCGGGAACTGCTGAATTCATGGTTTGCTACAGCGATATTGACATTGCTTACGGAAACACGTGCATGAGGGGGAAGACGGGGCCTGACGCTTCTGTCAAAATAAAGAAGACAGGAGAATCCGGAGGAAAACCGCAGGTGAGTTTGGACATCTGCTGATGAAAAGAGAAAATATCACAGGAATGAAATAACGGAGAAAAAAGAAGCAGAGAATAATCAGCTGAAGGAGATAAAACATGGGCGAAGTTGCAGTTTCATTTGTCCTGAAAATGGCCATCATGATAGGGATAATGATGAGCGTGTATTACACGATGAATTTCTACGCTGACTCAATTGCAAAGCAGCAGCTTTACGTCCATCTGAAGGAGGTCGCGGAATACGTCGAAACGAACGTTGTCGCCGGCCTCGCAGCGGTGAACGAGGCGGGCTCGAATTACACGAAAAGGATTGACCTGCCGTCCCTTTCAAAGATGTACACAGTTGACCTGTCCTGCGATGAAACCCTGAACATAAACGCCACGGCGCCTGTCACAGGGCGCAGTTACATTTTAAAGGATGATTTCAGTTGTAATTGGATGAACGCAAGCGGATACGCGTTCGCAGGCCATCCGTGCCTGAATGTGAAGAGAATCAATGCCACGAACGTTGAACTGACCCTGGGGAGTGACTGTGAGATTATCTAGCAGAATACTGAAGAAAATGCTCGGAAGAACGGCGAAGGACATCAGAGAGCGCGAGCCAGACATGGACAAAAAAGTCAGAAAATTCATGGCCGGGAAAGCTGATGAATCTGAGCCTGAAATTGAATGGAGCGAAGAAAACAGGCTGGAGGAGAAGCCTATAATCCAGACCGTGCTTAACAAAATTCCTTTCCCCATTAGAACTGTTGTAATTGACAAGAAAGCTGATAACGCGCAGGCAGTTCAGAAAGCGGCAAAAGAAAACGCCCGGAAAAAATACCCCGCAAAAGGGCAGGGCACAATGGCGGAGTCGCTGGATTCGCGCCTGGGGATGACTGAGTTTGACGAAGAGATCTCGTCCGGCTTTCTGCCTGTGCAGAATCTCGAGCCTGGCGTGATAAAGGGCGTGCCGAGGGAGGTGCACCTGATTCCGAAATCAGAGGTCACAAAAAGAATTCCGGCGTCCTGGGAGCCCCCTTCGCTTGAGGACATCAACCTGAAATATCCGCTCATAGAGCCTTATTCTTACGCCGTAATAATCTGGGACAAAAAAACCAGCAGCCTGTCTTACACGGTCATCGAGCCTCCGCTCACAAAAGAGGAGGACGAGAAGCTTGATACGATGAAAAAATTAATCATCGAGCTGCTTGACATAAACCTTATGGATGTAAAAAACAAGGAGGAAGTGAAGAAATACATCAAGCAGAAGCTTGACGAGATAATCGTCGACTACGAAATAAAAGTCAAAGAATCGGAGTACAGCAAGATACTTTACTACGTCTACAGGAACTTCCTCGGGCTTGACACCATCGAGCCGATGATGCAGGACGCGGGCATTGAGGACATAAGCTGCGACGGCGTCGGCATTCCGCTCTACATTTTTCACAGAAAATACGGCTCGCTGAGGACGAACATCATTTTCAGCGACGCCGAGGAGCTCAACCGGTTTATAACAAAGCTCGCGCAGAGGTGCGGAAAGCACATTTCAGTCGCCGACCCGCTCCTTGACGGCGCCCTGCCTGACGGCTCCCGTCTCCAGGCCACGTTCTCAACAGGCGGGGACATCGCAATGCGCGGATCGACTTTTACGATAAGAAAATTCACAAAAGACCCGCTGACAGTGATTGACTTCATAACTTTCGGAACAATGCCCTCAATGATAGCCTCGTACCTTTGGCTGGCCATAGAGCACAAAAAATCCGTGCTGGTTTCGGGCGGAACTGCGACTGGAAAAACATCGGCGCTCAACGCGCTGTGCCTGTTCCTCGCGCCCGAATCAAAGATTGTCTCAATCGAAGACACGCCTGAATTAAGGCTGCCGCACGAGCACTGGATAGCAAAAGTCGCTAGAACAGGATACGGCCCGACGATTTCAGAGGGAAAGAGAAGGGGCGAAGTCTCAATGTTCGACCTGCTGAAGGCGGCGCTGAGAGAAAGGCCTGACGAGCTCGTTGTCGGGGAAGTGAGAGGCGCCGAGGCATATGTTCTGTTCCAGGGTATGTCAACCGGCCACCAGGGACTCTCGACAATTCACGCCGAATCAGTTGACGCAGTCATAAACAGGCTGAAGACAAAGCCGATAAACCTGTCCTCGGGCCTTCTCCAGCACCTTGACATAATCATAATCATGGGCTTCTCAAGGGTCAAGGGAATCGACATAAGGAGAGTCAAGGAAGTTGTCGAGATAGTCGGCGTCGACGAAAAGACCGAGAAGCCGATAACAAACCAGCTGTTCAGGTGGATTCCTTTCGGCGACTATTTTGAATTCACCTCTGACAAAAGCTACGTCTTTGACGAAGTGATAAGGGAAAAGGGCGTCTCTGAAAACAGCATCTGGGAGGAGCTTCAGAGAAGGACCGCTGTGCTTGAATGGATGAAGAAGGAGAACATCAGGTACTACAAGGACGTCGGGAGGATAATCTCGGAGTATTACAGAAACCCCGACAGCGTGCTGCAGAAGATGGGCGGAAAGCGCTAAGCCGCGGACAAAAAGGCAGCTGAGTAATTGCAAGTGCATGATCACGATATTCAGCAGCAGATGAAAAGCCCGCAAATGGGATAAAATAATCAGCAGACCTGATGAACGGCCTGCAAGCGGGATGAATCAGTCAGCAGGCTGAAAACGCCTGCAAAAAAAGATGATTACAATGTTCAGCAGGCCTGATGAAGCCTGCAAAAAGGATGAAAACATGATTACGATATTCAGCAGGCCGTACAGAATGCTTGCTTACAAAATATGCCGGAGGATGGGCATAGCCGAGGTCATGAGAAGCCGGTTCAAGTCAGTCGGCCCGACGCTGAAGCAGGCCGACTTGATGATGACGCTTGAGGAGTACATCTCGACAGGCGTGTTCACGGCGATGATAACCGCGCCTTTTCTTTTTGTGCTTCTGAACATACTCCTGACCTCGCTGTTCGGCTCTGCAGCGCTGGGAATGGCTGTTTCAATCATAAGCACGGTTTCTTACGTCGCCGGCATAATCGTGCTGTTCTTTATTTATCCGTCGTACAGGCTTGACAACATAAAGAGGGACATAAACATGAACCTGCCGTACGCCACGACGCACATGTCGACAATAGCGGGCACGGGCGTGCCTGTTTTTCTCGTGTTCAGAATCGTAGGCGACTTTGAGGAGTACGGATACGTGAGCAAGGAGTGCAGAAAAATAGCGCGGAACATTGAGCTGTTCGGCTATGACACGATAACAGCGCTTACCGAAGTGGCTGCCGCGACCCCGTCCGCGGGGTTCAAAGACCTGCTATGGGGCATGATTTCAATAATAAGGACAGGAGGAGACCTGAGGCAGTATCTCATGGAAAAATCCAGAATATATCTTGAGAATCAGGAGAGGCTTGAGTCCGAATACATCGACAACCTGGAGCTGATGGCCGAGCTGTACACCACGATATTTGTCGCAGGCCCCGTCCTGTTCGTGGTCATGGCCACGATCATGGGCTCAATGGGCTCGCTCCCTCTCAGCCTTGACATGCTGTTCTCGCTCATGATATACATGGTCCTTCCTGTGGCCTCAATAGGATTCATAATAATGATTGAAAGCTCAAAGCCTGTGGGCTCGTAACGAATAATGAAACGAAGTTCGTGAAAAACAGCGAGGAAAAAGTGAAATAAATGGGCAAGAAAAGCAGAAAAGAAGAGCAGATGGCGGTATTTGAAAATCCGTTCCAGTCAAAGAAGATTGACAAGGTATGGGTGACAATGGCCGCGGGCGTGATAGGATTCGCGGTCACGCTGATTTTCCTGAGGGAAACTTTGTTCTTCCAGACAGCCGCGGTCATTTTCATAATGATTGCAACGCTTCCTTTTGTGATTGTTCAGTATATGCAGTTCAAGAAGGCGAGGGAAGTTGAAGAGTACCTCCCAGATTTTTTGAGGGACACCGCCGAATCGATCAAAGCGGGAATGCCCATACCAAAAGCCATTGAAGCGGCCAGCTACGGCCACTACGGCGCCCTGAGCAAAACGATGAAAGTGACGGCTGCCCAGATATCTTGGGGCGTTCCGCTTGAAGACGCTCTGCTTGATTTTGCAAGGAAGATAAAAAGCAAGATGGTCAGGCAGACCGTCCTGATAATAATTGAAAGCCACACCTCGGGCGGGGAAATCGCGGACATCCTTGAGACCGTCTCGACAGACATAAAGCAGCTTCAGATGATTGAAACCCAGAGAAAAAGCAAAATAAGGGTCTATCTCATTTCGATATACTTCATATTTTTCCTGTTCCTTGGAATCATAATCGCGCTTACAGTGACGTTCATACCCGCAACCCCTGACCTGAGCGCCGCTGCGGGCGTGCTCGGGGGCTCGGCCACCAACATGGGCGAGGAGGATTTCAAAAATTTCTTCTTCAATCTGTGCATGATAGAGGCGTTTTTCGCGGGAATAATCGGCGGGCAGATGGGCGAGGGCAACATAATCGCTGGGTTCAAGCACTCGGTGATTCTTGTCGTGATAACAATGATCGTGTTCCAGTTCTTCATCACAACTCCCAATTTCCAGACAAAAATAGCCGAAACAATACTAAAAGGGGGATCGGTGGAGACGGGCGGGGTGAAGGTGATATACACCCTGCGCGGCGGAACGACAAGCCTTGAAGTCGCCGACACGCTCAAGGAAATCGCCGAAAGCCGGAAAAAAGCGGGATTCGAGGACATGCTGCCCGGGCAGATAAAGTTCTTTGCCCAGGACTGCACTCCCTGCTCCGCGGGCGATCTGGTTGTCACAGAGGATTCGGTCGTGGTGAAGCGGCCGACGAGGATAGCATATTCAGTTTCAAGAAGCGAGATAAATTACAGGGTGCTGATCAGCGACGCGTGAAACTCTTGCGGCGGAAAAATCTGCGGCTAAAAAAGCCCGGTAAATCTTGGCTTTATAATCGTGAGTGATGATTGATGAACAGCAGAAATGGCCCCGTAAATCTTGGCCTAGTAATTGCGGGTGATTACTGATGAACAGCAGAAAAGGCGCGGTTGACTTTGATTTCATAATCGCGTTCGTGATATTCATAATTATGTACATCGAGATTGTTTCTTTCCTCCCTTATTTCGAAACAGGAACGGCAAGCTCAACTGACCCGTACACAGCCGAGGCAAGGTACCTGTCAGACCTGGCTGTGAAAAACCCGGGCTACCCGGCGAACTGGGCCACAAACGCGGAAATGGCGAAGTTCGGGCTGTCTTATTACGACAATTTCAACCATCCGAATATCCTTGACTACTCAAAAGTGAGCGACCTGACTCTGCATGCCTGCGCTGATCTGACAAACAAAACAGGGATGAATTCGAACGTGAACTGGGTCATAAACGTGGACACGAACACAACGAACTACAACTGCTCGGGCGCGATAAACCCGAAGGCGAGGCAGATTGAGCGCCCTGTCTATGTTTACAACGGCTCTGCCTACGAAAGCGCCGTGCTGAGGCTTTACATATGGTGAGTTTATGAAATCTGCGGGCATCAAGAAAAAATACTGGAAAAACAAAAGCATTAAGGCTTGCATATTCTCGCAGCGCGCGGACAGCAATGGCAGGGCGCGGGACAGCAGAAACAGGGGCTTCCTCAGAATGCTTGAAGTTTCGCTAGCCATCGTTCTTATCTACGGGTTCATGAACACGTTCCAGCTTGAGAAGTCGCCCGCAATAATTGGCAGCGAAAACGAGCCAAGGCTCCAGAGGTATGCGCAGGACACGGCCCTCGCAGTGTGCAACAACAAAATCCTGCGCGGGTATTTCGCCGCGAACGCCACCGGAATCCCGAATATAAACGCGAGCCTGCCTGCTGACATCGAAATGAGAATTTACGTTTACACAAACGCCACTGACGACAAGATTCTTGACGATCTGGTGAACGAAACAGGGAACACGCTTGGCGGGAAAACCGTTGTCACAGCCTCCTGCGTCACAGCTGGATACAGCGAAGAGGACTATCCCATCGCGTGCTACAACGGCACGGGCTGTTTCTCTGAAATGCGGGCCAGCGACGACACTGACGTGAGCATAGCGGCAGGCGGAAGCGTGATAATAAAATTTGACGGCCCGGTCATAGCTGACAGCGTGAAGCTGAAGCTTGAAGGCATGCACGGAGCCGCAAACGGCCTGACTTCTGTGCAGTACTGGGACGGGGACAGCACAGAGAACGCAGATTCATACGCTTTCAGCAGTTCGGCAGACGAGAACAAAACATTTGACCTGACTGCGTACCTGCCTGACGGAAACAGCGTTTACAACGTCACGATTACTTCGAACGTGAGCGCCACGTTCGACTTCGCGGAAATGAAAATAGTGAAATACGCGCCCAAGAAGATTGTGGTCGCGGTCTGGAACAAAGAGCTGAATTAATAATGGAAGAAAAAAAATCCAAGAATAATAAAAATAAAGGCCAGTTATTTATGTTAACGGCCGCATTCATAATCATCTCGCTGGCCACGCTTTCTGGCCTGAATTATTACAGCTCGCTGAAGATTGTCGCGGAGAAAGACATGGCGGGCGGGGCGACATACGCCGCCACGAACATGAAGTCGGAAATCGGCTCCGTGATGCTGATGGACCCGACAAACACGACGAGAATAAACGACTTCATCTCAGTGCTCGGGGCGACAATGCTGCCGAAGAACATCAACATCAGCATGGCGAACACGACAGCGGCGCCCGAAGAGGTGGAAGGCGGCGGGGGCGGTCCTGTGGCTGGCAGCACGACTGACAGCTTTGTGAACAAGACATACATCAGCAGTTATTCAATAAATATTTCAACAGGCGAAACCTTCAATTCTTCGCTGGCCGGCTCGACAACTATTACTGACAGGCTTGGAATGTCAATCTCCGCTCTGGGGGATGTCAACGGCGACGGCTATGGCGACATGGCTGCCGGAATGTATGCGATAAATAAGGGGATTGTGTATTACGGAAACTCCACTGGTTTTGTTTCCGCGTCAAACCAAACATTTGTCGGCGCAGCAAGCACTTATTTTGGATCAGACACAGACGGCGGAAACATAAACGGGGACGCATACGGCGATTTGGTGGTCGGAGGATATGCATATTCATCAACAACAGGAGTAGTTTATGTATTTTATGGAAGCCCGACAGGCTTCAATAACGCCACAGCCAACGCAAATATGACATTTTTCGGAGAAGCTGGAAAGGGCTCTGGCTTCGGCTATTCTGTCCTGCTTTCTGATTTCAACTGCGACGGCTATAATGACCTGGCAGTGAGTGCGTCTTATTACGAATTCAACGCCACTTACAAAGGCACCGGCAAGGTATACATTTATTACGGAAGTGCGTCGGGGCTGAACAATGCTTCTGCAAACGTCACTCTTGAACCGCTGGGGTATACAAATAACACTTATTTTGGAGTGTCTCTTACAGCAGGCGACGTGAACAATGACTCATGTTATGACCTTGCCGTCGCTTCTTACGGGGTGTATCCTTCGGGCTATCCGCCGGGCAACGTGTCTTTTTACTATGGCTCATCAGCCGGGCTTGTAAACGCCTCTAATTTTTCGTTTTGGGACGGGCTCAAACTGTTTTATTCCACGCCCGCGACTCTTCCGGGCGGCTCGTCTGTCGCGTTCGGCGATTTCAACAACGACACTTACGATGACATGGTTGTGGGGGCGCACGCATATTCAGCCGGAAGGGGCAGGGTATACATGTATTACGGCGCCCCTGATGGAGTTTTTACAAACAGGTCGGCAAACCTGACCTTCTGGGCAGAAACAACAGTCGGCGCCAGTTACGGCGACGGGATAGCAGCATCAGACATAAACAGCGACGGCTATCTTGATCTGGCAATTGGAATGGCTGGTATATGGACTAGGGGGAAGGTGTACGTTTACTACGGCGGACCAACCATCACAAACACTTCTTCTAATCTGACTCTTTATGGCGACACAGCCAACGGTTATTTTGGAAGCACGATTGCCGCATTGAATGATACCCAAAATGACGGGTACAATGACCTGGCAATAAGCGCATATGGTGCGGCGGTTATCCCCGGAAAAGTGTATACCTATAATATCAAATCAGGCGGAATTGCAAATTACACCGGCCAAGTAAACCTCTCGTACGGGCAGGCGGGATACAACACTACGGGCAGATTCAACACCACGCTCATAAATCCGGCGTCCCTGAGCGCGTGGGACACGCTTTTAATCACGAAGTCATACCCTTACGGCGATCTCAATGGCAATATGAGCGCTCCAGAATACAACAATGAATCAGTGAACATCACTTTCACCAGCGACACTGCTGTTCTTCAGGGAATAACCAACGGAATGGCCGGCCTTAACGGCTCAAATACAGTGGCGTGGCTTAAATTCGACGACGGTTCCGGCACTTCTGCCGCTGATTCAAGCGGAAGCGGAAATACTTTTACCTTGTCCACTGCCAATTGGTCAGCCTTAGGAAAATTTGGGGGCGCAATAGCGCTGGACACTGTTCAAACAGCGTATGCAAACACTACAAACCTGAACGACACATTCAGGGAGGGCCGCTCTTACACAATAGCGTTGTGGTTCAAGGAAGACACCTCGCCGGGCGTCAACTGGGACTGGATTTTCTGCAAAGCGTACTCTGCTCACTCCTCACCTTACTACCAAGTCCATATGACAATAAGCAGCGCCGGTTTAATATCAGCGTCAGCAACCACCTGCAGTTTGGCAGCCTCGTCAATAACGCCGGTGCCCTTGAACACGTGGGCGCACGTGGCCATGGTAGTTAACACTTCAAATGACACCCTCCTTCTTTACGTCAACGGAGCCTATGAAGCCAAGGACACGGTCGGTGCAGTGTGTACATCTTACCAGACTCCGCTGGTGATTGGAAACAATTACAACCTGAATTCAAGTTCTTACTCATTTGACGGACTGATAGACGAATTTGTGGTGTTCAACCGCTCGCTGACTGCCGCAGAAATCAGCACTTTATACTCCACTTCTGCGTACGCGCAGTCGGGAATTCTTAACACCACCCTTGTCAAGCCCCCCTCGCTGAGCTCGTGGACTTCAGTGAATATCACCAAAACAGAACCCGATGCCAGCCACACCATCACATTCGATGTCCTTAACGGCTCAAACAATGGTACGATAGCAGGGTATACGGGGATGACCGGAACAAGCGTCAATCTCACCAATCTGACAACTGACACAGCCAACATTACGCTTCGTTTCAATTTCAAAGGAGATAGCACCAACACGCCGATTTTGCTGAACTGGTTTATCTATTCCATTCCGACCATTGTCAACATGACGGTGAGCGTGCTGAACGGAAGCGACAACACCACAATCGGCGGATTTTCAGGCCTGCTGGCCTCTTCAATCAGCCTTGCAAACATTTCAGCATTAACTCCTCTTGTTTTGAGATTCAATTTTTCGTCCAATGGTTCAAACTCCACCAATCTTCTTGACTGGACCGTGAATTACACGAACGGCTCGGCAACTTCGCCCGCCGCTGTTCCGTCCTGCGACTCATCATTCGGCGGGCAGAGCGTCAACGGAACTGATTATTACATAAACGTGACGTCAAACGATTTTGCGATGAAAATCATGGACAGATTCAGGCTGTGCTGGGATGCGACTCTCTGGGATTAAAGGATTGAAAATAAAATACGCGTGCAATTTCTTCGGGCAGATGCGCGGGCTTATGTTCAGGCAGAGGAAAAACTTCAATTACGCGCTTGTGTTTCCGCTCGGAGGGAAAAAGAAAATGGGCGCGGCCATTCATTCATTTTTCGTATTCTTCCCTTTCGACGCCGTGTGGCTCGACGGCGGAAAAATCATTGACATCCGCAAAAGC
>JAZDJV010000076.1:0-4494 GCA_043803585.1 Microcaldota archaeon
AATGGCTTCGGAAACAATGGGCGGCGTGCCGCTGACGCAGTCGCTCACAAACATGTCGGGCCGGGTGAGATCCGTGGCTCTCAGCAGGGCTGTGATGCTTATCAACGAGGGGCTGAACATGGGCGGAGAAATCGCCAGCCTGCTCACAAGAATTGCGCAGGACCTCAGGAACAACCAGTACCTGCAGAGGGAGATTGTGTCCGCGACTTCAATGTACACGCTGTTCATCGTGTTCGCCGCGGTCATAGCTTCGCCCGGGCTTTTCGCGATTTCAGCAGTCTACGGCGGCACGACCGAAATGCTGGCTTCACAGCAGGCTGTTGACCCCGGGATGACGGAGGCGCTTGACATGTCAGTGACAGTCAGCCAAGGCTCGAGCATTTCGCCCGAAGAGATGCACACGTTTTCGCTGGGCTGCATAATCGTGACCACTCTTTTCGGCGGTCTGCTTATCGGAATGATAAAGCAAGGCAGCGTGAAAAAAGGGCTGAAATACGTGCCCATCTTCGTCATCGGCGCGGTGGGTATCTACTTCGCGGTTTATCTCACGATGAACTCGCTCATTGTCTCCCTTGTATAGCATACCAGTTTAAAAATCGGGACAGAATTAACAATTTGTGATGGGCATGGGTGGATCAGCAGGGGGCCAGGCGTCAGTTGAATTCATGATGACATACGGCTGGGCGATGATAATCGCGGCCGCGGTCGTAGTTGTGCTGATTGGCTACGGTGTTTTTGACCTGAGCTCTATAGCCGGAGAGCACATCCCTGACGGCACGGCCTTCACAATCGCCGACCACAAACTGAACACGACTTCGCTCACTCTCGTTCTAGGAAACATCGGCGGGGAAAAAGTGCAGATAAACCAGATTGCAGTGACAGGCGACGCCGCAGGAACTTACTTGACAAAGTTCAACCTGACGGCTTCGGGCCAGAGCAGCCCCGTGGAAATCACCGTCACTGGCTTGAACAGCTCGGCGCTGTACAAGACAAAGGACATCACAGTGTCGGTGAGCTACGACAACCTGCAGACCGGGCTTTCGAACAACGTTGACACGATGAAGACGAAGATGAAAGTCCAGTAGATAGCCGGTATTTTATATTACAGATGATTTGCCATTCTCAGCGGTGAGACTTTGGGCACCCAACTTGGCGAAATAGTTGAAAAGAAAAAAATCGAACTGGAAGCGATGGCCGACCGAGTGATTGCCATAGACGCGTTCAACACGCTTTACCAGTTTCTCTCCATTATCAGGCAGTATGACGGCACGCCCCTGATGGATTCGCAGGGAAGGACCACATCGCACTTGTCAGGCTTGTTTTACAGGACAGGAAAAATGATTGAAGCGGGCGTGAAGCCTATATATGTTTTTGACGGCAAGCCCCCTGCGATGAAGGCCGGAACGCTTGAAGGGCGCGGAAAAATAAGGACAGAAGCGAAAGAAAAATGGGACAAGGCGAAAGAGGAAGGCGATTTTGAGTCGGCGAAAAAATACGCCCAGCAGTCTGTGAAATTAAACGATGAAATGATTGGCTCTGCGAAAGAGCTCCTGGGGGCGATGGGCGTGCCTGTTGTTCAGGCTCCTGAAGAGGGCGAAGCCCAAGCCTCATTCATAGTAACGCAGGGCGGGGCATGGGCAGCGGCGTCGCAGGATTTTGACTCCTTGCTTTTCGGGGCGACAAACCTTCTGCGCAACATGACAGTGACGGGGCGCAGAAAGCTGCCGAACAAGAACGTGTACGTGCTTGTCGAGCCCGAGCTGATTTCGCTTGAGGAAAATCTTGAAGCCCTGAAAATCACGCGCGAGCAGCTCATTGACATCGGCATAATAGTGGGCACGGACTACAACAGCGGAGTATACGGCATAGGCCCGAAAAAAGCCCTGCAGGCTGTGCAGGCCGGGAAAACCGCCGCAGATGTCTACAAGGAGCAGGAGCAGGAGCCTGAGGTTGAGATTGATTCGCTGAGAGCCATGTTCCTGAAGCCCAACGTCACGAAAGACTATGATATTAAATTCAGACCCCCTGATGAAAAGAAGATGATCGAGGTGCTTGTCGAGAAGCACGACTTCTCGAAGAGCAGGGTCGAGGCGACCATCCACACCCTGATGGAGTACACAAAGCAGAAAGGCAAGCAGGGCAGGCTGGACCAGTGGTTTTCATGACGTTCATAATGTGCTACATCACAAACAGCAGCAGAAAAGAGGCGCAGAAAATTGCGAAGCATCTGATTAAAAAGAGAATCTGCGCATGCTCAAACATATTTCCGATAAGCTCCATGTGCTGGTGGAAGGGAAAAATCGAAAGCGCTGACGAGTGGGTTGTGATTGCAAAAACAAAAAAAGAAAATTGGAAAAAAGTGAAGCAGGAAGTGAAGAAAATCACTTCATATGAAACGCCGTGCATCATCAAAATCAACGCGGAAGCTAATGATGATTATGAGAAGTGGCTGAAGAAAGAAGTCAGATGAGGATTAAGTTATCGGAAGGAAAGAAGAACTGCCTGATAAAGGAAGAAGTACGGTGAAACAAAATGGAAAAACTTACTGAAAACGAATTCGACAAGATACTCAACAATTTCATAACAGGATTCGACGCCAATGACGCGTTCTACCTGCGCGAGCAGTCAAACGAGCTGATTGAAAGGGCAATGATCACTGGCGACAGCCACCTTGTGAAGCTGTCGCTGATTTCATACGGGCTTTCAAAGCTTGTTAGAAAGCCCCACCTGATGAAGTCAGACGAATGGGGAAAGTTCAAGTCAAAAATGATTGACGAGCTGAAAGAAGCTGTGAAAGAGCCGAACACCCTTGAACAGGCGGACAGGGTGCTTGACAGCATAACCGAAAAAATAAGCGCCTTTGACAAGGAAATGGGCAACTACATGGCCGACGTCATGCAGCAGGCCCGCGTAAAACAAGCGTCCCGCGTTTATTCTCTCGGCGTCTCGCTCAGCAAAGCAGCCGAGCTGACAGGCGTCCAGAAGAACGAACTTTTCGACTACATCGGAATCACGAAAATCCACGAGAGGCCGTTCACACAGACGCTTGATTTGAAAACGCGCTACAAAAAAGCCAGAGAGGTTTTCGGAGAATGAAAGTTTCAGAAGCTATTGAAAAAAGAAGAAGCATCAGACAATTTTTAGATAAGGATGTTGAAGAAGAAAAAATTAAAGATATTATAGATAATGCACGAAAATCCCCCTCTGGAAATAATGCACAGCCATGGAAATTCTATGTTTTGAAAAATGGAAAAATTACTGAAAAAATGAAACAAGAACATGTTTTCTTTCAATCACTTGCGACAGATGCACCAGCAATGATAGTTTGTTGTTCTGATCCTGATTCATATACTAAACAGGTTGAGGGATGGGATGATTCAAAAGAAGAACGTGCATTACGTGATTTAAGTATTGCATCTGGATTTTTGGTTCTTCGTGCAACTGAACTAGGACTAGGAACTTGTTTTATTGGCTGGTTGAAGAAAGACAAAATAAAAAAGATTCTTAAGCTTCCATATCAATATCTTATTCCTTATGTAATATTAGTTGGTTATCCCGATGAAAAACCAAAGAAGAATGGAAGAAAAAGCATAAGTGAGATCATGGAAGTGTTATGATATGAAACTTGAAGACATGAGCTGGGACGAAGCAGTAAAAAAATGCAGAGGGAAAGTAATCCTTGTGCCTCACGGCTCGACAGAAGAGCATGGCTATCACCTGCCGCTGAAAACAGATGCGCTCAGCGCTGAAAAAGTGTGCGCAGAATTTTACGGTTCAAAAACAATGATTGTTGCGCCTGTGATAGCATACGCTGGATTGCATGCTACTAAACAGATGCCCGGAACAATAGGACCCAATCCAGAAGAATACAAGAAATGGATCGTAACCATTGTTTCTGATTTCATGAAGCTGAAACCGAAGAAAGTAATTTTCTTTCTTGGTCATGACGGCAGAACTGCGCGCAGGGCCTTTAAGAAAGCGAAAAAGCGCTTCAGGAGGATTGAGTATTTTGGTTACCACGAAGGCGGAAAGAAAGCGATTGAAAGAGAGATAATTTCATCAACTGGCCATGCAGGCGAAGGGGAAACTTCTTTAATGCTTTATCTAGACAGAAAAAATGTGAAGATGGCTAGAGCGGTTGACGAACGGTGGCCTAAAAAAGGAGTGAGCAAATCAGGAGTGGACGGCTGGCCGTCAAAAGCCACTGCCACAAAGGGAAAAAAATTGTTTAAGTTATATGTTGAAATGGTAAAAGAGGCGTTGGATAAATGAAAAAAATAATCATATGCGACTCGTCATCGCTGATTTCGCTTGCAAGCAACTGCATGCTCTGGCTGCTTGACAAGAACGCCGACAGATGCAGGTTCGTGGTCTCGGGAGCTGTGCTCAACGAAATAATAAACTATCCGCTGACCACGAAAAGATTCAAGTACAGCGCGGTCAGAATAAGGAACGCCGTGGACCGCGGAGTAATCGAGGTTTACAAGTGGCAGG
>JAZDJV010000077.1:0-26559 GCA_043803585.1 Microcaldota archaeon
CGGAGATCATACATAAGGTAAGTTTAGATGAATTAAGTGGATTCTTAAGGGGGTTGTTTGACGCTGAAGGAAGCATCGGCAAGGGGATAATCTTAGCTTCCGCAAGCAAAGACTTATTACATCTAACACAAATGTTACTTCTTCGATTTGAGGTCGATTCTTCCATATATTATGGAAGAAGAGGGTGTTATCTTCACATAAATTCTCCGGAGTCAGTATTTAAATACAGGAAAAAAATTGGATTTTCATCCATAAAGAAAATAAGAAAACTAAACGAACTCGTCAAAACACTAAACAATACAAAAACGAACCATGGAAAATATTACCAGAGGATTCCCGTAGGGACATTATTTATGGACCTAAAAAATACCCTCAATATAAATAAAAACTGGATTGGAAATCTTAATTTTGCTGATGTGATTTCAGATTATGTCTACGGTAATCACAATCCCACGATAAATAAATTAAGGCAGATTATTAAGGAAATTAAAAATTACATAAGAACGATACAAAGACCCAAACGTAATGTAATCAGAGCTAAGAAAATCATTTCTCACCTAGAAAAACTCATAAATGCAAGCATATCTTTTGATGAAGTTAAATCAATTAATAAAATCAAATCAAATCCTGACATTGTTTACGATATTTCGGTTGATAAAACACAGAATTTTGTAGCAAACGGCGTGATATCCCATAATTCTTACAGGTATCTTATTGACAATGACCTGTATCCGATGAAGGGAATTAATGCCTCGCAGCTGAAATGCTGCTCATTTGACATTGAAGTGTATTTCAAGGGCAAGGGTGCCCGTTCCATTGACCAGAAGAAAGACCCGATTATAATTATCGGATACATGGACGACTCTGGAAAAAAGAAAACATTTTTTTGGAACAAGGAAAGCGGAAACGAGCGGACCGTGATTTATGATTTTGCAAAGCAGATCCAGAGCTATGACCCTGACGTGATAATAGGATTCAATTCAGCTGGCTTTGATTTCCCCTACATAAAGACAAGGGCGAGGGAGAATGACCTTGATTTTGACTTTTCAGTTGACAGCTCTGGCATGACAATCAAAAAAACCGGATTCAGCACAAAGGCTGACATTTTTGGAAGATTCCACCTTGACGCTTATGACAGCGCGTCATTCCTTGACGCGATAGGGGCAATGAACCTTCCGGCAAATGACCTTGAGTCTGTCTATGCCGAGCTTTTCGGAAAAGAGCACGCCGGCGACACCGCGGGCTGGAAGGATTTTGACATTTCACAAATGTGGAAAATGTGGGAAGACGGCGGAGAAGAGATGAAAAAAGCTATTAAGTACAACGAATCTGACGTGATAACCACGTTCAAAATCGGAAAAGAGGTGCTTCCGCTTTATGTCGAGCTTTCAAAAATCGTCGGGCTGCCGCCGTACGACATTTCGCGCATGTCAACTTCGCAGATGATTGAATGGATGCTCACAAGGGAGGCCCACAGGCGCAATATCCTAGCTCTGCGCAGGCCTGATGAAAAAACAGTGAAAACCAGGATGATGAATCCCATACAGGGCGCTTTTGTGAAGCTGCCGACCGTGGGATTGCACGAAAACATCGTGGTCTGCGACTTCAGGTCGCTGTACCCGACTATTATTGTCGCGTACAACATTGACAGAACAACTCTTGACTGCTCTTGCTGTAAAAAGAGCGAGCAAAATGAGTCCCCCATGGGCCATCATTTCTGCAAAAAACGGCCAGGGCTCATACCTCACATACTTAAGGAGCTCATCGAGACCAGAAAGAAGACGAAGGCGGAGATGAAAAAACACGACAAGAAATCAACCGCTTACAAAGCCCTGCATTACAGGCAGTGGGCGCTGAAAATACTTGCAAACTCAGCGTACGGCTATCTTGGCTACGGCAGGGCAAAATGGTATTCGCGCGAAGCCGCCGAATCAGTGACTGCCTGGGCCAGGCAGTACATCCACGAAGTCATTGACAGGGCTGAGAAGGCGGGATTTGAAGTGCTTTATGCAGATACCGACGGCGTTTTTCTGAAGCTGAACAGCAAGAAGAAAGAGGAGGCTTCTGACTTTGTCGAGCAGTACAACAAAACCCTGCCGAAGGGGATGGAACTAGAGTTTCAGGGCTTCTATCCGCGCGGAATATTCGTGTCCAGAAAAACAGGCGAAGCCGCGAAAAAACGCTACGCCCTGATAAGGGACGACGGCACAATTGAAATTAAGGGCTTCGAGCTGGTGCGCAGGGACTGGTCAAAGATAGCCAAGCGCACGCAGGAAAGGGTGATTGAAGCTGTGCTGAGAAAAGGAAAACCTGAAGACGCGATTGAAGAAGTCAAAAAAGTGATAAAGCATCTCCAGAGCGGAAAGGCCACTGTTGAAGAGGTCAAAATATTCACGCAGATTACGAGAAAGCTCGACAGCTACGAGCAGATGGCTCCGCACGTGCTTGCCGCGAAAAAACTCGAGAAAGCAGGCATAAAAGTCAGGGCAGGCGACCTGCTCGAATACATTGTGGTGAAGGGCGCGGGAAAGATTTCAGAGCGCTCAATTCCGATTCAGCTCCTGGGCGACAAGAAGTACGACCCTGAGTATTACATTGACAACCAGGTTCTTCCGCCGGCGATGAAAATCCTCGCCCAGCTTGGCATAAAAGAGGACGACCTGAAGCACTTGGGAAAACAGAGCGGACTGGGGGAGTGGTTTTGATGGCGGCTGACGATTCAATAATGCAGGTTGAGCGCGAGTACATAAACGAGCTGCTCGGAATGATTGACAAAACCAGTATTGAAAACAAAAGCGTGCTGAGAATCGGATTGATTTCACAGCTCTCAGCGCTTGACAAAGGCGAGGACGCAGTGCGTCTGCCGGCAATAATCAGGAATCTGGCCAGGAAGGAACAAATAAAAGACAGGGTGCTCACAATAACAAAGAAGCACAGGGTTGACGGAAAGTCGCTCCACGAACTCTGGGGACTTGAAGGATAAGAACATGACAGGCGAAACTGGCGAGATAAAAGGGATTAGGGAGCTTGAAAAATTATGGAAGAAAAAGACGAAATAACTAATTACATTAAAGCCGGAAAAATCGCGCGCGAAGCCCTTGAAGTCGGGCGCGGGATGATAAAGCCGGGCGCCAGGCTGTTTGAAATGGCCGAACAGATTGAGGCCATGATAATAAACGAGGGCGCAGAGCTCGCTTTTCCTGTCAACATATCGGTGAACGAGCAAGCCGCCCATTTTACTCCTTCCCTTAACGAAGAAATTCAGTTTTCAGACGATGATCTTGTCAAGCTTGATATCGGCGTGCACGTGAACGGATTCATAGGCGATACAGCCTGCACAGTTGACCTGTCAGGCAAAAATCAGAAATTGGTTGAGGCAAGCGAGAAGGCGCTTGAGAACGCCATTTCAATGATCAAGGCAGGCGCAATATCGTGCGACATCGGCGAAGAGATTGAAAAAACAATTGAAGGCTTCGGATTCAAGCCCGTCCGAAATCTCGGCGGGCACATTCTGCGCGAGTACGAGCTGCACGGCGACGAATCTTTGCCGAACTGCGGAGGCGACGAAGGCTGGCTTCTTGAAGAGGGGATGGCAATCGCAATTGAGCCGTTCGCAAGCACGGGCGACGGGCATGTGAAAGAGGGGACGCGCACTGACATTTTCGGGTATTCAGAGAACATGCTCGTGAGAAACACCGGCGCGCGGGAAATTCTGGAATACGCGCGCGTGAAATACAAATCACTGCCTTTCTGCGAGCGCTGGCTCGCGAAAAAATGGCCCGAATTCCAGCTGAAAATCGGGCTCAGGGATCTGATTAGAGCCGAGGCGTTTGTGCCGTACCCTGTTCTGCGCGACATTGATTATTCGCTTGTCTCCCAGGCAGAGCACACCGTGATAGTTGAGAAAGACGGGTGCAAAATCACGACGAAGATTTGAAAGTTTTGATTAAACTTTTTTCTTGGCGTATTTTTGTTCAATCATTTGCAGCGCACTTTACGCTCTGTGTTTGTGCGCTGAAACCTCTGTGCACATGTGTATTTTTCAACGTGCACAGCAGGTGCTGATAGTTTGCACAGCGGCATCTAGCAGTACATAATACAAAAATACAACCTAACAGGAAAAAGTTTAGTGCAGGGGGAGGGACTTTCGCGGCCTTTCTTTTCCGGGGTTTTCTTTGGCAAAGAAAAGCCCTGTCGAACCCTCGAACCCACTAAGGGACCAGGCCCTGAACCTGGCGCCGTCATGGCTTTCGTCTGCCGGCTGCAGGACGAAAATGACCACTTGGCGACCCCTGCTTAATATACTCTATAAATTTCTTTTGATACCTTACCTTTTCTTTCTGAAAGAAAAGGGAGAGCGAGCCTGGGAGGATTTGAACCCCCGACCTGCTGGTATCTTCCGTTTTTCCATCAACGCTTTTTATGTAGCGCTTTTGGGAAAAGGTTGTCCGAAGCCAGCCGCTCTAATCCAAGCTAAGCTACAGGCCCATAAAATGATTTTGTTGTCCGCTGTTTAAAAATCAGCGTTTTCACCGGCGCGCATTAAAACAAAAAAAATAGACCGGGGCCGAAGCCCCTTCGGATTTTATCCCGCCAGCCCGGCTGCGAAAGCCTGGCCGAGCAGAGGATACATTACAGCGGCCACAATCGCGGCCATCACAATCCCCACCACCAGCGAGGATATGAAGTAAGTCGCCGCTCCTTTCACAAGGTCAAGGCCGTTCGCCTCTGCAACAGCTGTTCCGCCCGCCCACACCATCCAAACGAGGAATAGGAGCGAGAACACAAGCGTCAGGCCCGCGCCTGAAAAGCTTGCTGCTGAAAATCCCGCGCTTATGCCGACAGAGCCGAGGAGATTAAACACGATTGTCTGAATCAGCCCGATCACTGACACATAGCCCAGGAATCCTATTGTTGTGCCTGGATTGGATTTTCCGCCAAGAGCCTGCGCAAGCAGAGCCGAAAGGTACCCGACAGCCACAAAGCCGACTACGCCGATTACAAAAGCAATCGCCAGGTACGTTAAGAGTGCCCCTCCGAAAATCCCGAAAGCTCCCATGCTAAGCAGGTAAGCTATTCCGAAAGACACCGCGCCGAAGATGACGGCTAATATTATGCCCTCCATCATCGTGGCGTCCTTGATTTTCCCGAAAGCGCTCTTTGGGTTGTACAGCACTTCAGGAATTGCTGCAAAATTTAGTGACATTATACCACCTCTGCTCTTGAAAAATCAGGGCAGGCTTATAAACTTGATTGTTGCCTTGCTCGCGCTGACGCGAATGTTTTCCGCCAGCGCTTTTGCGCGGAGCGTTTTTGTTTGGATATGCTAACCGATTGCGCAGAAGCATCTCGCAGTTGACAGCACAAAAACGCGACTTCACAGTAAAAGGGCTGAAAAGAAAAAAAAAGGGATTTGGGTCTCCGTTCTCCAGAATGCTTTTCAAGAGTATTTAGGAAGTTGAGAGATCCCAAATTGATTTAACTGCTATGATTACCGCTGCTGGCGCGACAAACAGCCCCAAGTTTGAGACGATCATCTGGATTGCTGTTCCGATCTGCCCCAATGATACAAAGGCCGTGTTTATTCCGCCTGCCGCCGTTATTGCGATTGCCGCAATCAGGAATGTTGTTACATCCTTGTCAAGCAAGTTCAGTAACCCAACAACGATTCCAAGCAGCACCAATACCACTGCTACAGCGCCCGCCGTATTTACGTCAAGAAGACTCGGCACAGCAGCTGCAAGCCCAGCAATAACAGCTATTATAACACCTACCAGAAAGGCTAGGTATCCTATGTTGGTATTTCCACTCATCATTTTCTTTGCCATCGTATTACCTCCTGAACAGACTAAGTTACGAAGGCTTTATAAGCTTTTTGGTGTTTTTACGGCAATTAACGATATATCGCGCTATAGAGGATATAGAATGAGCTCAGCCTTCTTTTCACAGCACAGCCAGGTCAAACACGACTTGGACAGTTGACGGAGAATAAGGCCTGACAATTTTTCTGTTTTGAACCGAGATTTTGATTCCGCGGAGCTTTGCGCAGTTCAGGGCTGATTTTTCGAGCTCTTCAAACGGCTTGGACCTCTCGCCGAAGCCGTACAGGTGAACAATCGTGCCTTTTTTTGAGCAGGCAAGCGCAACATCGAGGAATTCATGCGCGTCTTTCGGCAGTGGCATGACAATCCTGTCATACGGCGCGTATTTCGGCGCCTCTTTTCTGACATCGCCCGCAACTGCCTGCATCTTCAGCTGGGCCCTGTTGATCCTGATGTTGTTTTCCATGTATTCAACAGCAGAAGGGTTCAGCTCAAAAGCGTAGATCTTTCCCACTGCAGGCTGCTTTTTGAGAATCACAAATCCGAACGGCCCCACGCCCGCGAAGAAATATCCTATTTTCTCGCCGGGCTTCACAAACGCGGCGATTCGCTCGCGCTCGTGCGACAGCCTCGGGGTGAAATATGTTTTGTTGATGTCAAACCTCATCAGAGCGCCGCACTCCTTGTACTCTGTCTCAGTGCTCTTCCCGCCTGCGATCACTTCCACGGGCCTAATTCTGAAATCGCCCTCGTGGATTCCGGAGCGCTTGCACACGGTTTTCAGGTGGCGGTGAACGTCAAGAATCGCATTACCAATCACTTTTTCTTTTTTCTTCAGCGACTCGGGAATGTCGATGACTACGACTGTTCCTATGATGTCAAAGCTGGTCACCAGCTCGGAAAGCTGCTCCTCGGTGAGCTTCCCTTCCAGCGCCTCGCGCAGGCTGCTGGGCTTTTTCTTGAGAAGTTTAGTTTTGGGGTTTTTCATAATCATCATCTACCTCACAGTCACCGACTTCGCCAGATTTCTCGGCTTGTCAGGGTCGCAGCCCTTCAGAACAGCGAGCTGGTACGCAAGAATCTGAATCGGAATTATCTGGCAGATTGAGTTTGTCTCGTTCCCTTCCCTTATTTTGATGAAGAAATCAAACGCCTCGTTTTTGTTCGGCCCTATGCCTATGATGTACGCCCCCCTGGCTTTCAGTTCAAGGGCGCTTCCTATCACCTGCTTTTCCGTTTCCTCTGAAGTAAAAACAATGCACGGCGTGCCTTTTTCAATCAGGGCAATCGGCCCGTGCTTGAGCTCCCCCGCGGGGAAACCCTCTGCGTGGATGTACGAAACCTCTTTTATTTTCAGGGCAGCCTCAAGCGCGGTCGGGTACTGCAGGTCCCTGCCTATCAGATAGATGTGGCGCACGTCCTTCAGCTTTTCTGAAAGCTTTTTGATGTGATTTTTCATGGTGTCCGAGGTCAGGTAATAAATGTAATTTATTGTTTCCCTTATGTTTTCATACCCTTCGTCGTAAACATCAGCGAGGGCGTAGGCAATGAGCGTGAGTATCGTAAGCTGGGATGTGTAAGTTTTTGTCGAAAGTACGCAGATTTCCGGACCGGCGTTCATCATCAGCGCGCTGTCCGACTCCCTTGTCAGTGAGGAGCCCATCACATTCACAATCGAAATCACCTGCGAACCTTTTTCTTTAGCTGCCTTGACAGCGTCAAGAACATCTGCGGTCTCGCCTGACTGCGAAACAGCTATCACCAGGCTGTCTGGTTTAAGGAAATGGTTGTAATTGTGGAACTCGGAGGCGTGGACTACGTTGACGTGCTCTCTCGCGATCTCCGAGAATTTGTAGCTCGCGGCCAGGCAGGCGTGGTATGACGACCCGCAGGCCACGAAAAACACGCCGTGCGCGTCCTCTATTGCCTTCGCGATTTCCATCACGCTTTTCTTGTCCTGTTGGAGAGCCTGCCTTATCACGCCCGCCTGCTCAGATATCTCTTTCAGCATAAAGTGGTCGAAATTACCCTTTTTGGCCTGCTCGGCGTTCCATTCAATTATTTGGATTTCCCTCTGCACCTTGCCTTCGGCCAGGTTGAAGACTTCAATGCCAGCTGAAGACAGAAACGCAAAGTCATTTTCGCGCAGGAAAATGACTTTTTTAGTCGAGTTCAGGAAAGCCGGAATGTCCGAAGCCACGAAAAATTCGCCTGCTCCGACGCCCAAAACAAGGGGCGAGCCTTTTCTCGCAGCGGCGATCTTATGCTCTTTTTCAAACATGGCCGCGACTGCGTAGTCTCCCTCGATTTTTCTCAGCATCTGCTCAAACGCCTTTTCAAAACTGTCACTATCTTTCATGTATTTCTGGATCAAGTTGGGCAGCACTTCCGTGTCAGTCTCTGTTTTGAAGACAAAGCCCTGCTTTTCAAGCTCTTTTTTGAGCTCCTGATAATTCTCGATGATTCCGTTGTGGACAACAGCGATGTCCCCGCTGTTTGAAAAATGCGGGTGCGCGTTCTCTTTTGTGACAGAGCCGTGCGTCGCCCATCTTGTCTGGGCAATTCCTATTTTTCCGGTCAGAGCAGACAGGCTCTCCTGCAGAATGGCCTGCTTCACCTTGCCTTTGTTTTTTACGCAGTGAAACTTGTCTGAAAGAGTGAGTATTCCCGCGGAATCGTACCCGCGATACTCTAAACTCTCCAAGCCCTTCAGAAGAAGAGGGGCCGCCTCTTCTTTTCCGACATATCCGATTATTCCGCACATGATGTTTTATATTGAACGAGCTGTAATTAAAGCATATGGACCTGATTTCTTCAATCGGCCAGTTTGTCCAGCAGTATTACATTGAGCCTATCACAACCGGCAGCGGGTACAATCCTGTGAACACTGTCACATACGCAATCTTGCTTCTGGTCGGCATCTGGGCTGTGATGAAGCTGCTGAAGAAAATGAAAATCCAGCTGACGCCGGGGCTGTGGCGCGGGCTGATTCCATACGTCCTGCTGGGCGGAATGTTCCGCGCCTGCGAAGACGCGAATCTGCTCTCTGTTTTCGGGGACCTCCATTTCCTGTTCATCACTCCGATGATTTACCTGTTCATTTTTGCGATGGCGATTTCGACCGTGGCTTTTTCGCATTATACAAAACGTGACATTGTGGGAAAAACAGGCTGGGCAGTGGTCGCGGTTCTCGCGCTGCTCATCGCGATAAATGCAAAGAACTGGCCAGGCTTTGCGATGATAGTCGGCCTCGGGCTCGGGATTTTCGCCACAGTTTACCTGATTGCGAAACAGCTCAAGCAGAAGTGGCTCACTTCAGGGTACAATTCCCTGCCTGTGCTTGCCCACACATTTGACGCCTGCTCTTCGGTGATTTCAATCATGGTCATCGGCGGATACACTGAGCAGCACGTGGTGCCGAATCTGATATTCAGCTCAATACCTTTTTATTTCTTCATACCCCTAAAAGTAGCGCTCAGCCTCCTGGCAGTTTATGTGATACAGAAGGAGGTTGAGGACCCGAGATGGCGCTGGATGCTGATGCTGGCCGTGTTCGTCCTCGGCATGGGGCCGGGAACAAGGAACACGCTGACTGCGCTGCTCGGAACGAATATGATGTGATTTTTGTGGAAAGCATAATTAAAAAGTATGTTGATTATGCAAAAGATAACCTTGGAAGCAACTTGGTAGCAATAATATTTACAGGAAGCCGAGTGCAAGGCGGTGCTTTGCCTCACAGCGATTATGATTTGAAAATAATTGTTAAAGACATAAACAAAAGACTGGAATTTGACATGGAAAAAAATGAACGCTATGGAATACAAGCGTTCTCCATGTCATTGGACGATTTCAATCATTGCCTGAAATCCGGGTACACTCCAACATGCAACTCTTTTAATCTTTTGGACTTCAGAAAAGCAGAATTTTTGTACGGTGAAAAAATAAAAAAGAAAATCCCTGAAATTAACGAGATATTAAAACGCGACTTAAAATCAGAGCTTATAAAAATAATTGAAAAGGATTTGAAAGATGTTTTAGTTTACAAAAATAGTAGAGCGCAAATAGCCGTAATTTTAACTATCCCTAACCTTTTGTTAAGAGCAAAAGGAATTTTCGTAACCAAGGAAAGATACGTTGAAGAACTAAAAAATAACTATGATTTGCCGCAAGAGGCAGTCGAAATAATAGAGAAAGCATTAATAGCAAGAAAAAATCCAAATGAAACAAAAGATTTTGAAAAAGAAGCAGATACCCTCATGAAGATAACAAAAGAATGCTTACAAAATAACTAAACGCGCCCGTGGTCTAGTGGCATGATTCAAAAGCAGTCTCAAAGAATGTGATTGCTGAAGAGGCTTCCCAAGCTTGTGGTCCGGGTTCAATTCCCGGCGGGCGCACTGAATTTATTTTTCCAGCTCTTCTTCCGCCAGTTCGGAGAGTTTGTTTATCAATGATTTGATTTTATCTTCTTTCCTATTCAGGTAATCCAGGGCGACTGATTCGCCTCTGTACATAATGTCGTTCCTGATTCTCCGCAGCTGGTCAATAAGCTCTATTTCGTCAGATTCAAATTCCTTGTAAAACTTCGCCAAAAACAAAACAAGGCACTCGTGGCTGTAACTTTTATATCCCTTGATGGAAAGCAGGGCGGTGATCAGCTCTTTGATTGTTTCGTAATAACCCTCCACTATAAACTCAACTTCTTTGCTTGATCTTTTTCCCTGAATAAATTTAAGCCTTCTTTCAGCCATTTTTGATAGAGACTTCGCCCGCTCTTTATTCGGGGCCACTTCCTTAACCATCTCTTCCTTGCAGTCTTCCCATTTCATTTCAAACCACCTTCAAAAATCCGCTCAAAACAACGCCGTTAGCCAGGCTATTTATGAGTTCCTTGTTTAATTTCCCTATTTCTGGTTCAAACAGAAAACTAATTTTTCTGTTCAGCTTCTTTTCGTAGGATTCACGGCTGATTTTTTTGCTTCTGCCCTGCACAAAAATGTCCACGTCTCCTCTTTCATCATCCCTGCCCTCAGCCGCCGAACCAAAAACAACTATGCAGTCAGGCCTGCATGCCTTCTCAATCTCTTCAATCAGCCCCGTTTCCCACAACCTTGCAAGCAGATCATTCCTCTTGTAGACCCTTGATTTTTCACTACTATCCAAAGAATACCCTGAATAAACGCCTGTTTTGACCGATTTGATGAATCCCTGTTTCTCCAGAGATTTTACATGATTCCGCACAGAAGGGAGGGATAATTTCGTTTCCCTTTCCAGCTCTCTCAGCTGGAATTTTCTGTTTGGAAAATCAAAAAAAAGACTCAAAATTTTGTAGCGATTAAAATTATCGTACATCTGCAGCACCTGATATAATTTTGTATCAACTGATATAAAAAGGTATCAGTCTGCCGGATTCGCCGAAGACTAGGGGGGCATTTAGTTATTCTTCTTCAACGTACGCTGTTTTCCTGCCCTTCTTTGGGGCAGGCTCTTCGTCTTCTTCCTCTTCTTCGTCGTCTTCGTCTTCAACATACGCTGTTTTCTTTCCGCCCCTTGTCGGCCTCATCTCAGCTGTTTTCTGTGCCTGGACCGGCTTCTCTTTTCCGAAACCGGTCGTCATCTCGATTATCTGCCAGATAACTGCGGCGCACATCGTGCCGATCAGGATGAACAGGTACGTTATGAAGAAGACCATCACATATTCTGTTCCGCTCACTTTCATAAGCGAAGCCATGCCTGCCGTCCCCTGCCCGCCCATTGATGAAAGCACAGACGGCAAAGCAGAAGTTACAATCACGATTATGATTGTCAGCCACAGCGCCGGGAAAATCGGAGCAATCGCCCCGTCAATCCACTTGCTCTTTGTCCTGAGAAGTATGATGCCTGCTATCAATCCTGAAACTACGGCGATCACGTAAAACGGCCACGTTGCAGGGGCAATGTCAGCGAAAATGTTTTCAACTGAACTCTGCGCCAATTCCTTGAACTGAGTAGGCACCTGCGCAATCACCATAGTGGTGACTCCTGTAACCATATTCGGCATTATGTTCGTGAAAGTGGCTTCTGAAACAAGGAAAAACCAGTTCAGCATGCCCGTAAAAACGGACGGGATGGCCGGGATGTTGATGTTGTAATTATCGGCTATTCCTGAAACACCTGAAAAAGTGTTGTCTATGTTTCCGGCTGACGAATAAGCATAAGCAAATGTCAGGCCCATAAAAAGCAGCGAGGCTAATGAGCCCACGCCGAAAATCTTTCCGAATTTTATGTATTCCACGAAATCACCTGCTGTGGAAAACGCAGAATTGGTTTAAAAACATGTTTATTATACCTTGAAATTCATAATCATAATATGTCAAGAAGTAGAGGAAGGGACAAAAAAAGAATTGAACGCTTTATTGAAAAAGGGGTGGAAGGGAATAGAGATATTCCTTTATCAAGGATAAAAAAACCTGAAAGGACTCCTCTTAGATCAAGAGAAGCAGAGCTTAAAGGTGCCATAGATTTTTACAAGTCATACGACGCCGACCTAGAGGTCAGGGAGCACAGGATAAGGGGCAACGAGCCGGTTGAAGATTTGCAGAAACAGAGAGGGGAATTGCTTTCTGCAAAAGATAATTTACGGTATTTTACAAAATATGGTGAAATGGGAGAATTAGAAAAACAGCTTGCTGAGGGTCATCCTGAATATGAAGATTGGAGGACAATAGGGCAGCAACGCGCGAAGGCTAGACAAATTTCAGAGTATATGATAAAAAATTATCCGTGGGTAGAAGTAGGCGTCCCAAGAAAGATATGGAAAAGGCTGCAGCCAAAGACAAAAAGCATCTTAAGAACTCAGATGTACCGTGAATTGGACAAGCAAATACTACCGCAGATAAGGGGGTCAAAAAGCATTGAGGAAGTTGAAAACAGGCTGCAGAAAATAATGGGCAGAGAACCCCTTAAGAGAACCACTCTGCGTTTTGCGAGCCTCATTGGAATTAAAGGGGCAACGAGCAAGGGCTGGAGTTTAAGTCTAGAGAAATACTTTGATGCCTGCGAGGGCGCCAGAACAGTTGAAGATGTTAAAAAAATGCTTCCAAAAAAACCAGCAGGATATTCTGAGAATTTTATCCTATCTATTGCCCAAAAACTCGGCATTAAGGAAGCGAGCACAGAAATGTGGAGAAGGGAGAAGGAAAGATATGCGACTCTTTGTAAAAAAGCTGGTGTTGAATCAATTGATGATGTTAGAGGAATACTAACGAAAAATATGAAAAATCCGCCCGCTGAAAGTCTTGTTTTAGACGTTTCACAAAGATTAGGAATAAAAGGTGCGAGTAGTGCGCGTAGTAATGCGGCGTATGATCGCCTTGCGCGCAAGGTAATTGAAAGCGGGGAAGAAATCCAAAATGCGAAAGATGTTGCGATGTTTTTGCATCTGAATACAGGAGTTGAAAGCGAAGATGTAATAAAAAAGGTCGTGCAGAGGTTGGGATTTGGTCCGACAAAAACCAGAAAACTGAGGACACTTGACGAAGTTGAAAGAGAAGCTGGAAAAGCCATCGGCAAAAAACCAGCTGAGTGGACAACGCTTGCATACGGCGTTCGCGCGGGGGTGAAAGGAGCTGCCGCGAAAAGCTACAGAAAGGGCCTCGCAGCATACGCAGACTTGTGCAGAGAAGCCAAAAATGTTGGAGAAGTAGAAAAGATTCTTGAAACGAAAATGAGAAAGAAGCCAAGTACACAGCTTGTTTTTAAGGTCGCTGATGAACTAAAAATATCCGGCACAAGAACGGCTAAAGAGAGATATGATGTAAACCGGTATACGGACGCGATAAAAAAATCCAAAGAGGACGTGCTTAATGAAAAAGATGTCGCAACTTTTATGAATCTGAACACTAGTGTCAGAAGCGGAAGGACAATAAAAAAAGTCGCGAGGGCGCTGGGAGTAAGCGAAGGGCATAAAGTTAAGCCGGATTTAAGGCAGGAAATATTATTCAAAGCTGAAAGTTTGGTGCGCGGAAAGATGGGGCGTGAGGACGCAGCAAAAATAAAAGAATTGCTTGAAAAAGAAGGGCTGCAAACGAACGAAGGCAACATAATCCAGACTGCCGCAAAAGCGGGCGTGCCCGGAGCCAGCAGCCTTCACAGAGATTTACTAGTAGAAAGATGGGCAAATCTTGTCAAACAAAGCGGAGAGCCGGTTAGAACTGAAAAAGATGTAAAACAAATTCTAAGAAAAACAACGGGGCTGAAAAGCAACGAGCTGATGCTGGCAGTGGCAAGAAAATTGGGCGTAAGCCCTTACAAGCGCGCCGGAAGAAAATGACGCGGCTCACCCGACAGTGAGCTCGCCTGTTTTCGGGATGTTGAGCTGGAGCCTGCTGTTCCATTCTGTTGCGTAGGCGCCTGTCACTTTCACCTTGTCTCCGGCCTTGACCGTACTGATTCTGTTCCCCCACAGAACGAGCGCAATCTCACCCGTGCTGTCCTCGATTACAGCGTTTGCGACCGAGTTCATTCCGAACTTTGTGTTTACCTGCCTCGGCTCCTCGACTTCTTTAACAGTTGCTTCGACTGAAATGTCCTTCGTTCCGTTTGAAATCTCGCTTATGTTCATTTGAAATCCTCCGTTAATGCAAAAAGAAAAAGAGTTGGTTTCAGGTTATCCAGAGAAACCAACCGTTCAAATGGCGCCAATTTTTTCTATCAGGAACTTCTTGAGCTCAGCGTCGTCAGGGAATCCGATTCCCCCTTTGTATCTCTTCTCGCCCATCTTGTTGTAGAATCCCTTGCTCAGCGAGATGAACTCAGCCTCCTCAATTTTTTTTCTGGCAACTTCGATGAAGTTGTTCCCGTATTTGTATTCTTCTGCTTTTAGTGTCTGATATTCTGGCATGCTTGTTCCTCCATTGTTCCACTGTCAGCCCCAGTCCGGACTGCGAATAAACTTTGTGTGGTTGTAAGAAGATTGTGCCTGTTCTATTATATAAAGAATTAACATCATAACTTATTTATGAAGGCCAAAGGCAGAGAACGCAGAAATCTGAGGGAAGAAGAAAACCCGGACTGGAAAAACTTCTGGTCAAAAAACAGGCATAAGAGGCTCATGTTTGTGTACTGGGCTGTCCTGATGCTTATAATAGTCCTGGCAATGATTATGGGGGACAGGCTGTTCAATGCCGCCGAGGCGCAGTCAATTTCAAAGATCGGTTTGGTGCTGATATGAAAGGAAACAGGCGCAGAGGCGCGGGGCTCACGGAAATGACAAGAAACGAGACGAGAGTATCGAGAGAAATGAATGGCGTAAACAGAAAAATAGAAGAAATCATGCCTGAAATCCGGCGAATAAAGGAAACTTCCGGCGGAGTGATAACAAACGCGGACGCGGATATAAGAGCAGAATTAAGAAGGCTTCTTAGCGAAAGGAAAAAAACGCAGGCCTGGCTTAAAACAAGCAGAGGAAAAACGTTTATGAAAAATCTCGCTCAATTGAAGAAGAAAGGCAAGAAAATAAGGAGAATACCTATCAAATAAAAAGATGAGACTATGAAGTACGCGTTTCTTTTCGGAAAAAACTGGAAGCTCAGTCTGGCCGAGCTGACAGCTTATCTGGACATGAAGGGAATCAAGTTTACTGTTCTTGACGTCACGAAATTCTGCGCATTTGTCGAGTGTGAAATCAGCCCCGAGAAAGTGATTGACGGGCTTGGCGGAACGCTGAAAATCGTGGAAATAACTAACGAAATTCCGCACAACGGGCTCGCAGACTACATATCAAAACTGCCCGAGGGAACGATGGTCAGCGGATGCGGAAACCACGGATTTTTCACGAAAATAAAAAAATGCGGGGCGCTGATAAACAAGGGCGGGGCGATCGGCGCAATGGAGCTGAACAGGCGCGGAATTGGGGAATTATATTTCATTGAAAGCAGAAGAATGGCTTATTTCGGAAAAACCGTTGCGTGCTACGACCCTCTTGAGCAGATGAAGAGAGACGACAAAAGGCCGAACAAGGACTGGCTCACAATCGCGCCCTCAAGAGCGAGAATTCTGGTCAACCTGAGCCGCGGAAAGCAGAACATTCTTGATCCGTTCTGCGGAATGGGCACGATAGGGGCAGAGGCCGCGCTTGCCGGAATCAACATCATTTACATGAGCGACAAAAGCAAGGTGGCTGTCACAAAAACCGAGCAGAACATGAGATGGTTCAGGAAAGAATACGGCGCGGAAAACAAGTTTTTCTACAAAGTCGCCGACGCGAGGATGCTTGAAAAAGAGTACAACAAGATAGAGGCGGTCGCAACAGAGCCCGACCTCGGCGCGCCGTTCAAGGAGGAGCCGAGAATCAGGGATGCGAGAAGAATGATGCGCACGCTTAACAGCTTATACTACGCTTTTTTCAGATCGCTGCACAGAACGCTAACTCCGGGCGCAAGGGTGGCGATTGTGCTGCCGTGCATAAACACCGGGGATGGAAAGGTATTCGCCGAAAAAGAATTTCCCGGCTACAGGCCTGTCGACATTTTTGAAAAAGTGCCCGGCCACATAAGGAAACAGCTGGCCCTGAAGGGGCGCACAGTAGTTGACGAAGAGAGAGAAAAAGGCAGGCTGCGCATAACCGCAAGGGAGTTCTGCGTGTTCAGGCCCGTCTGAGTGGCAGACCGCGCGGCTAAATGGCAGTGCTAAGCGCATAGGACTGGTCTGGCGCGAAGATTAAGTGAAATATATAAACCTCTGCTGTCTCTCTTAACACGAATTATATGGACAAACGAAGCAGAAAGATTGTGATGTATTTTGACGAGATCACGCGCAAAGATCTTCCCTTAGTCGGCGGAAAGTGCGCCAACCTCGGCGAGATGAGCACGGCCGTGAACGTGCCCGTGCCATACGGATTTGCCACGACTGCTTATGCTTACCAGCTTTTCATGAAAGAGAACAAGCTGTGGCCGAAGATTGAGAAAGAGCTGAAGAAAATAAAGGATCCGAATGACACGAAGATTCTGAAGGAAGTCGGCAAAAAGGCGCGGTCGCTCATTATGAACGCGAAAATGCCGAAAAAGATTTCAGACGAAGTCAAAAAAGCAGACAGAAGCACGGGCGAGGGCAGGGTTTCTGTCAGAAGCTCGGCCACTGCCGAGGACCTTCCCGGCGCGTCTTTCGCCGGCCAGCAGGAAACTTATCTCAACATTCAGGGCGAAGAGGATGTTGTCAAAAAGGTGCAGGAATGCTACTCGTCGCTTTTCACAGACAGGGCTATTTTTTACAGAATTGAAAAGGGATTTGACCACGAGGCAGTGGCCCTGAGCGCAGCGGTCCAGAAAATGATTGACTCGGTATGCTCGGGTGTGATGTTCACGCTTGATGTCAGAAACGGAGACACAAGCAAAATCGTGATTGAGGGCTCGTGGGGCCTGGGGGAATATATTGTGCTGGGAAAAGTCACGCCTGACGACTTTTTTGTCAGAAAAAGCGACCTGCACATTGTCGAGAAGAAGATTTCCGAGAAAAAAATCATGCTGATCAACAAGCCCGGAAGGGGCGTTATTGAAAAACAGGTTGAGAAATCAAAGCAGAACGAGCCTGTCCTTGAAGAATACGAAATCAGAAAGCTCGCGCGCTTCGCGCTCGAGCTTGAGAAGCACTACAAGTGCGCCCAGGACATCGAATGGGCCAAGCACACAGACGGGCACCTGTACATACTGCAGACAAGGCCTGAAACAGCGTGGGCAGGTAGGGAAAAGGCAGTCGAGCTGGAAAAAGTCAGGGGCGAAGTTCTGCTTAAGGGTCTGCCCGCATCGCCTGGAATGGGCTCAGGCAGGGCGATTATTGTGAGGTCGATGGACGACATTGGAAAGGTGCAGAACAAGGATGTGCTTGTCACGCCGATGACCAGCCCTGACATGGTGCCTGCGATGAAAAAAGCTTCAGCCATTGTCACTGACTCGGGCGGGATGACAAGCCACGCAGCGATTGTCTCGCGAGAGCTGGGCATACCGTGCGTTGTCGGCTCAGGGGACGCGACCAAAAAAATAAAGCCGGGCGAGATGATTACAATTGACGGAAACACGGGTCTTGTTTACAGGGGCGTTGTGGCCGCTGCCCATGAAAAAGAATTCGAAGGGCCGCTGCCGAAAACAAGGACGAAAATTTACGCCAACATGAGCGTGCCTGAAATCGCCGACAAGATCGCGAAAAAAGCTTTCGACGGCGTGGGCCTGCTCAGGGAGGAGTTCATTGTTGCCACTTACATAAAGGAGCACCCTCTGTCGCTGATTGAAAGAGGGAAGGAGAAATTTTTTGTTGACAAGCTGGCCGAGGGTGTTGAAACAGTCGCAAAGGCGTTCAGCCCTAGGCCGGTCATTCTGAGGCTCAGCGATTTCAAGACAAACGAATACAGGGAAATGAAGGGCGGAAAAGCCTATGAGCCTCACGAAGAAAATCCGATGATAGGCTGGCGCGGCTGCTCAAGGTACATTTCGCCTGAATATGAAAAGGCGTTCAGGCTCGAGCTGAAAGCCGTAAGGCAGGTCAGAAAGAAATACAAGAACCTGTGGATAATGCTTCCGTTTGTGCGCAACATCCACGAAGTGCAGCTCATTGAAAAAATAATGAAGGAAGAAGGGCTTGAAAGGAACAAGGACATGAAGCTGTTCCTGATGGCCGAGGTGCCGTCTAACATTTTCCTCGCAGACCAGTTTTCGCAGTACTGCGACGGATTTTCAATAGGCTCGAACGACCTGACTCAGCTGATACTGGGAGTCGACAGGGATTCTGAGAAGCTCGGGAAGATGGGCGAATTTGACGAAAGAAACGCCGCTGTCAAACGGGCGATTGTTCATCTGATAAAAATAGCGCACGCCCACGGACGCACTGTCGGAATATGCGGGCAGGCTCCGTCTGTATACCCCGAATTCGCGAGGTTTCTGGTCCACAACAAGATTGATTCCATTTCAATAAATCCCGACGTGTTTGAAAAGACAAAATTTATAGTCCATGACGCGGAAAGAAAAGGATAAAAAAGAGTGTGAAAATCAGATGAACAAAAGGATACGAACGCTGTTAATAGTTGACCTGGCCCTTCTGGTATCAATCAACTTATTCGGCCCGATATACGCTATATTTGCCGAAGGAATAGGCGGGGACATTCTCGCTGTCGGAGAATCATGGGGCGCATTCGCAATTGCAACAGGCATTTTCATCATACTTTTCGGAAAAATTGAGGAGAAACGCCGCAAGATAAACATGCTGATACTGAGCTACCTTTTGTACATCATAGGATTCACGCTTTATCTTTTTGTATCGAATATTTTCCAGCTTATACTTGTGCAGATACTGCTGGGGCTGGCGCTGGCAGTGAACATTCCGGCGTGGGACACGCTTTTCACAGTGTACATGGACACGGGAAAAGAGTCAAGCACATGGGGCCTGTATTCGGGCATGACTTACATAATCAGCGGAATAACGGCTGCGATAGGCTCGTTTATCGTGTTCACTTATTCATTTGAGGCGCTGTTTTACGTAATGATAGCAGTAGCCGTGCTGGGCGCCTGCTACGCCGTATATGTGGCAAAAACAATTGACTGGGGCTATCCTCCTGGTTTTAAAAAGACCAAATTCAAAAAGAGCAAGTGGCCTTGGTGACGATTCAAGATGCAGAACAATTCTAATTCAGCAAAACAGCAACGGGCAGTCCGCAGATGGGTTGTGCAGCCGCGCGAAGCTGAAGATCAGAAAAGAAATAAGAAGAATGGTGAATGATTTTGTTAAAGATTAGCGACAGGGCGATGGCATACAGGGGAAGCGAAGTCAGAAGGCTTGCGGGGTTGCTCGAGAAATCAGCCGCTGACAGAGACATAATCAGCTTCGGCGGCGGGGCTCCGTCTCTTGCGCCGCCGGAAGAAGTGATGAGGCATGTCGCCGAGAAATTCATAAAAGAGCCACGCAAAACAATGACGTACACTTCGACAGAAGGCTTACCTGAAGCCAGAAAGTTTATTTCAGATGATTTGAAGAAATATGACAAAATTGACATAGAACCGAACTGCATTTCAATCACTGCCGGCGGAGGCACTGCCGCTCTTTTTGAGACGCTTGTGTGCGCCATAAATCCCGGCGATGAAGTGATAATTTCAGATCCTACTTATCTCGGATATCGCGAGCCGATAAAGCTGCTCGGCGGAAAGCCGGTTTCCGTGGACACGTGCTGGCAGGGCGATTTCCAGATGAAGCCCGAGGACCTGGCCGAGAAAGTGAACAAGAAAACAAAGGCCATACTCATGCTCAATCCAAGCAACCCAACCGGTTCTGTGATGAAAAAAGAAAATATAAAAGGAATAGCCGAAATCGCAGAGGACAAGAAACTCTGGCTTATCACTGACGACGTTTACCGGATGATAACCTACGAAAGGCCGTTCTACAACGCGCGCCTGTTCTGCAACTACGAGAACGTGGTCACATGCAACTCTTTTTCAAAGGAAATGTCGGCCCCGGCGCTGAGAACGGGATACGTGTACGGGCCGAAGGAGTTCATGGCAAAATTCGACCTGATACAGCAGGCTGTTTCGCTCACGCCGTCCAGGGTCGGGCAGATTGCCGTTGAGAAATTCCTTGAAAACAATGGAAAAATCAAGGAAGAATACCTTTCAAAAACAGTCATACCTACTTACAAAAAACGCAGGGACGCGATGGCGAAGGCCTTTGAAAAGCACCTGCCTGAGCTTGAATTCGCAAAGCCGCAGGGTGCGTTCTATTTCTTCGTCGACTTCGGCAAAATACTGAAGGAGAAGAAGATGGACGAGCACCAGTTTTCGCAGAAGCTGTTCGAAGAGAAGAGCGTAGCCATAATCGCCGGCCATCCTTTCGGAGACCGCGGAAGGGGCCATTTCAGGTTTACTTTCGTAAGCGAAGACGAAAAGAGAATCGATGAAGGTATGAAAAGAATCGCTGATTTTATTAAAAAATAATAACTTCAACGCCGAGGCCGAGCGCTTCCACGCGCTTTTTAAAGTCCTGCGGATCTGCCGCTGTTCCTTCAACAGTCCCGTAATGCATCGGAATCACTTTGCGCGGCCTGATAACTTTCATTGCTTCAACTGCCTCTGGCACGTCCATTGTATATTTCCCGTCCGCCGGCAGCAGCGCGATGTCAATTTTCTCGTCTGCAAGAGACTTCATTTCTTCAATAAAATCAGTGTCGCCTGCGAAATAAATTTTCGTGCCGTCAACAGTGAACACAAAACCAATCCCGCTTCCTTTCGGGTGGTAAGGAACGCCTGGCGAGCGGAATCTGCTTGTGTTGTAGGCGGGAACTGCTTTGACAGCCACTCCCTTAAACTCCTTTGACTGGCCAGCAGAAATCAGCTCGGCTTTTCCCAGTTTTTCCGCTACAGAAGAGTTGCCGGCAATGATGGTGCCGGGTTTGCTTGCTTCCTCAATTTTGCCCTTGTCACAATGGTCAAAATGTTCGTGAGTAACCAGAATCAAATCCGCTTTACCAGCCCCTTTTGCCGCAAAAGGGTCTGTTATCACTGTTATTCCGCTTTTCATGCCTTTAATCTCAAAAGTGGCGTGGCCCAGCCATTTAATGTCAATGGTTTTTATTTTCATATCAATTCTGCCCCTGTCAGAGCGTATTTATCAGCTCGCAGTTTTCGTCGATTTCGACGAAATGGCTCGCCTGCTGGCCGTATTCTGAGCACTGATTCGTCGGATTGTCATCAACATCCTGCCTAGGGTAGTGGGCGACGTCGCACACCCAGGAAGAATTTATCTCCATCGGATTTCCGAGGCACGGGCCCGCGCTTAGGTCAGTTCCTGAATTTACTTCGTGCTGGCACAGCTGTATGCAGGCATCTTCAACAGTCGGATTGTCTCCGCTGCTTGTAACAGCGCCCCTGTCAAAAACTGTGCATCCGGCCAGAACAAACGCCGCCATTATGGCGGACAAAACAAGAAGTTTCATAGCTCTCTATGAAACGGTCTTAATATAAAAAATTATCTGATTATTTTCTGCAGACGCCGGCGCCGACTATCCTCATCTTGTTGCCGGGGTCGCACATTATGGCCACATCGCCGTCGCAGTATGCGACGGGCTTGTCGAATTTTACTGTTTTTCCGTCAAAATTACCCTGAATATACTGCAAACCGAGCGAAACCATCGGCGATTTCAGGACTTCGTTTTTGTAGTACGAATTCTTCTTGAAGTCCACTTTCACTTCAGCAGTGGCCAGCACAGCGCCCTCTGAAGCGATTATATCGCCCCTTTTCACTTCGGCGTCAGTTTTCAGGGCGAAGCCCACTCTGTCGCCTGCTTTTGAAATGTCAAAATCCTCGTCCATTATCTGTATCGACTTGATCATGGTTTCCTTTCCGCCAGGATACACGCGGAGAGAATCATATTTCTTCACTTCTCCGCTCTTCACAAAGCCGAGCGCTACAAGGCCCACGCTCTTGACCTGAAAAGTGTGGTCAATGAGCACTTTTGCGCCCCCTTTTTCGGCGCTGTAAGAGAACTTGTCTATTTCATTCCAGATTTTCTGGGCATCATTCTCAACAAAGACATACTTTTCGACAGCTGTGCCCTTTATCAGCGGCTCGAGCTGCTCACGAATCACGCCGTCCAGAACAACAATTCCTTTTTTTATCTGCAGGTAATCAAGCGCTAGTATAGTCTCGCCAAGCTGGAAATTCATCACTTCCGGCGAGACGCAGAGCACTGCGGAATCACTCATCTGCGTCGCAGTCAGCATTGACGAAAGCTTGTCAGGATAAAGCGCAGGCTCGACAAAATTGAAGATCCTTCCATTTCTTTTCATATTGTACAGCGTGACGTCGGTGCTCGTGCCCTTTTTTCCCAGTTTGGCTCCGAGCCCCTTCGCGCCCAGCAGGCAGATTGTCATAAAAATGATTTATATTGCCCTACATATAATACTAATCTGCGTTTCAAAGCGCTGAACAGTCCCGTCATCTAGTGGCCAAGGATACGAGGCTCTGAAGCTAAGTGGAGAGATACGCCGTACAAAAATAAAAAGAAGAGTAGAGAATACAAAAAAAGATGGAACAAACAACATTATTCAAGGAATAAAGTGAAAGAAAAAGAAAGGATAAACAGAAGAAAAAAACAGATGAGAGAATGGTTCGATAACTACAAGAAAAGATTTGTATGCTCAAAATGTGGTGAGAATCATACTGTCTGTTTAGAGTTCCATCACAAAAACAAAAAAGAAAAATCTTCTGATATATCGTCGGCAGTTAGACGCAGAGGTTATTCGAAGACAAGAGTAATAAAAGAAATCAAAAAATGCGTCGTTTTGTGCGCAAATTGTCATAGAAAGCTCCACTTTAGCTGAGACACCTCGATGCGGCAGTTCGAATCTGCCCGGGACTATCAGATTCACAGGTGTTTGAATGGTGAAAAGACCTAGACAAACGAGGCTGAATTTAACTTTTGAAACGAAAGCAGAAGAGAAACAAGCAGCTGAAAAGAAAGCAGAAGAGAAACAAGCAGCTCCGGCTGAAACTGTTGAAAAAGTAAGAACTGAGGCGGAAAATAATGCGGCATTTCGGAAAGCGTATCAAGAAATAAAAAATCATGCTAATGCAGTCAATAATACAAGAAGAGTCGCTCAGAAGGTGGCAGCAGAAGAAGCTCTCGCAGCTGAAAAGCGGAATCATTATAGGCCAGCTATGAGAGGCAAAATCTTATCATCATCAGCCGGACAGGAGTTGAAAGCTGCCGGAGAGTTAGATGCTGTTGTTGAAAAAATGCTGAGAGAAGGTGACCCCCACTATCTGTTATATGATAGAGATGGTTTTGCGCAGGCTTTAAAAAAATGCGTGGAAAAATAGGGCCCATGGTCTAGCGGCTAGGACACCTCATTCACACTGAGGAGATCACCGGTTCAAATCCGGTTGGGCCCACTCTGGCTTTTCTTTCAGAAAGAAAAGCTAAGGTACCAAAAGAAACCTATAGAAAAATACGAAAGCTCCTATAGTCTAGTGGCCAAGGATGCGAGCCTCTCAGCACCCTTTTTTCAAGTGCGCTGCGCAAAAAGCGTGCACGGAAAAACGGTGGAAGACCGCTCGTGACAGGGGTTCAAATCCCCTTAGGAGCATTATTTTCTTTTTTTTGACGCGGCTGCAGATGGACATTCGTCCAATAAGTTTAAATATATTGGACGATTTTGTAAGAACATGGATTTCAGCGGACAAAAAACAGCCGATGTTGACAGCCTTGACATAAAAATTCTGATGGAGCTCAACAAGGACGCTCGGTTCTCTTACAGGAAAATAGCCGAGAAACTGAGGGTTGCGACGGGCACAGTCCAGTCGAGAATAAAAAGAATGGAGAAAAGCGGCGTGATAAAAAATTACCACGCCAGATTTGATTTTGTAAAGCTCGGGTACACCCTCCCGACGCTGATAGGGGTCAGCATAAGAAGGGGCGAGAACTCCTCATTTATCAAGAAGCTTGAGAAAAACAAGTGCATCTACGGGCTCTATTTTGTCACGGGCGAATATGACTTGATAATCGCCGCAAACTTCAAGAACATAAACGAGCTGAATGAGTTCATAAACAAGGAGCTCGGCGACACGCTTGTCGAGAAAAGCAATACGTATCTTATCCTGAAAACGCTGAAAGAAGAGCATACATTTTTAAGTTGAGTCTAAATTATTTAACTGCAGCGGCGTCAGCGGGCGCATCTGCAGCCAAAAAGAGGGAAACAGATGTACATAGTAATAGTCGGGGCGGGAAGAATAGGAAAGCACCTTGCCAAGCTGCTTATTGACGAGGATGAAGACGTTGTCGTGGTCGACAGAAACGGAGACATATGCCATGAAATCGCAAGAGAGTTCGAATGCGTGGTTGTCAGGGGCGACGCAACCAAGCCCGATGTTCTTGAAGAGGCCGGAGTGAAGGAATGCGACTCTTTTGTCGCGCTAACTGGCTCTGACGAGACAAATCTTATAGTCAGCCTGACTGCAAAACAGCTTGGCGCAAAGCACGTTTCAGCAAGGCTGGGCTCCCTGCATTACGAGGAGGACATGATGCGCAAGCTCGGGCTTGATCTGGTCATATACCCGGAGGCGGCTGCCGCAGGATACATTTCAGAGTTGATTACAAAGCCGGGCGTGCTTGACCTGGCGTTCATAGGCAGGGGAGACGCGGAGATACTTGAAATTGAAGTAAAGCCGAAGTCAAAGCTCGCGAACAAAAAGATAAGCGAGCTTGAGCACCCGCAGGGCACGGCTGTGATTGCAATTTACGAGGGCAGCAAACTTATAATTCCGCACCCAGACACAGTGATAAAAGAGGGTGACCGCGTGCTGATTCTCGCCAAGAAAGACAAGATAAAGAAGATAAAAGCACTGGTAGGAATGTAAGGAGACTCTATTATGCCTGACGAAGCCATGTTTGAAGCCCAGATAGGAAAATGGGTGTGCATCAAGAAGGCGAAGATTGAGCCGGGCGCCGAAGAAATGGAGAAGGCGCGCATTCTCGCGAGCATCCACGACTCAATGGACAGAAAAATCTGGGAGTTCATCGGCAAGGATTTTGACCTCGCAGTGCTTGACAAAATCGTCAATGAAATCACCGGCGCGGAATACGACGAAAAGAAAAAAGTTTGGACGGTGAAAGGCCGCAAGTCTGCCGAGCAGATAGGCGAGGCCCTCGCAAAGTGCAACTCGCCGTCGACGACAAAGCAGATTCCGGCGTCAGCGAACAAGCATACAGTTGAGATTGCAAAATCATACATCACGCGCAAAGTTCTTGACATGCTGGGCGTCAGGCTCGAGCTTGACCCCGGGCTCGTCGAGAAGTATCTGAAGGACAAGGCTGCTTTGAAGGTGTAATTAATGGCAAACCAAAAAAAGCGACGATTGGTCTCAACAGCCGGCGCTGACATGAAAAGAGCCATGGATTTTTATAAATCAGAGGAATTCGGAGAAATTTTGAGACAACGACGAGGGCTGGCGCCTGAAGAAAAAACGGTCATTAGAAAAGTGATTATTAACAAGGCAAAAGCTGAAGAGATTGAAAAATTAGAAAGAGAAAAAAACTCAATCCTCGACAAAGTGGGAGAGATGTTTGCTGGAAATAGGCCCCGCTTCAGCGAGAAGGAGAAAAAAGAGATAACTAATAGACTTCTTGAAATTAGTGGAAAATTATCCTTACTTAAACCAAGAAAACCAATTACTGAAGAAGAGGAAAACAAAGCTCGTGAATTAAGAGAAAGGGAAAGAGAAGAAAGGGAAGAAGAACGCGAGGATTTTGAAGAGAGATTTGTCCCCTAACTGAAAGTGTAGCTGTTTATATTCTTGGATTTTAACTCACCAAAACAAACCGATCGCATCTTGTTCTCTTGCCTCTGTGTATCTATTCTCGCCAAACAAACGGATAATTCTCTTTTTGATGTTTGCTCTATCTCCTCTGGAAAGAGAAGAATCCTTACTCTCTGCTGCTCTAATAAGATCTCCTATCTGAAAATTATAAACATTTTTTGGCTTTTTTTCGATTTTGCTAAGAACTGAAAAAACCGGCTTTTTTTCGCCGGCTCTAATTCTTTTTCTTAGTGGCATATCGTCGTAAGCATTCGCCGCTTTTAATGACAAGCGACCAAACGCTGCCCTTTGCCTGAAGTTGATTTTGAAAACAGGATCTAAACCCCTCATTTTTAATTCCACCAATTCTTTTTCATTTAATCCCCCCAGTTTGGCTATAACTTTCCTCCCAGTTTTTTGGAGATGGCTT
>JAZDJV010000078.1:0-3400 GCA_043803585.1 Microcaldota archaeon
CATATTTAGAACAAGGCAATCTAAGTTTAAAAAATGTTTGGTTAGAATAATGATGACATAGAAAATGTTACGCAGTGCCCTCAATCTTTTCCCTTTTCTGCAGGCTGAACATCCTGATTATCTCGGAGACAGAGGTGGCGTCCTCCGGCTTCCTGTCAGGCCTAAGCTTGACCATCCTTGGGAAGCGCAGGGCGTATCCTATCTCGCCCTTTCTTCCTGCTGTGTGCATCGGCGACTCGGTGATTTCGTCCGCAAGCACTTCTGCAACAAACTTGGGGGTGACCCAGTAATCAGCGTCAACAACAGAGTCCACTCTCGGGCTTTTCTTTGATATTTTTATTTTTGATAAAGACTCGTTCATTTCGGCCATCTGCTCCTCGCTGAAGCCAGAGCCCACGCGGGCAATTGTCCTGAACATGTCCTCTTTCTGGTCATACACTGCTCCGAGGAACCCGCCGAAGCCGAATTTAGTGCGCATGCCTTTTCCTTTATAGAAACCGACAATAGCGACATCAATAGTATCTGACAGCTCGCCCCTGTACGAACGCTTGAGCTTTATCCACGCAAACTTTCTCGCCCCGACTGTATACGGCGCTTTCAGGTCTTTCGCAATAATGCCCTCCAGTCCGCGGGCAACGGCATCATCGAAATATTTTGTGAGCTCTTCTGGGCTGTCTGTAATGATTCTGTCAGACAGTTTTATCATCTCATTGTCTTTGACCGACTTTTCAAGCTTTTTCCTGCGTTCTTCATAAGGCAGGGCTGTCGTATTTTTGCCGTCATACAAAATGTCAAAAAGGAACAGCTTGATCGGGAATTCTTTTGCCTTTGCAACGATGTCATATTTTCTCCTGCGCTGAACAGTCTGTTGGAACGGCAGGAATTCGCCTGTCAGCTCGTTGAAGCTGAGCGCTTCGGCGTCCAGTATGGCGTTTTTGAGCTTTATGTTTTCGCGCACGGCCTTGACCACGTCGGGGAACATATGTGTCATGTTTTCCTGGTGGCGCGAAAATATCTTTACGTTATCGCCTTTCTTATGCAATTGTAAACGAATTCCATCGTATTTTAACTCGCAGGCGCACATTCCAAGCTTCTTGATAATTTCCTCTGCGCTTGGCAGCCTCTCACACAGCGCAGGCTGAAGCGGCTGGTCCACTTTCATCTCAATGTGGTCAACTGCCTCTATGCCATTGCTTAGAAGCGTTTTCGCCACAAGACCGAGATCAGAAGAAACATCATACCCCCTTTGGAGCCTCTCGCGCAGGGATTTGTCGCCGACAGAGTAGACAGAAAGCGCGTCAAGCACAGTCGGATCGCCCACGCCTAAACGCATTTTGTCAACCGGAATTCTCGCGATGAATTTCGCCTCAACAGGGCCCGCATTGTTGAGCAGCTCGACAAGGGTTTTTATTTTCATGTCCTGCGAGCCTGTCCCGCTGAGCAGCGCGATTTTTTTGAAAGAATCAAAGACATGTTTAACAGTGAGTTCGCTCGAAGCGAGCGAGTGCTGCTTTTTTTTGGAAGCCATTTCCTGCGCAGTCAGGCCCAGGTCGCCTGTCTTGTGGTAATTTTTCTCAATCTCTTTTATGGCATAGCCTGTTGATTTTGCAATGGCCTGCTCCACAAATTTTTCGCCCATGCCTATCTCTATGCCTTCATATGCAGGCACAACCTTGCCCTGCATCAGGTAAATTATCTCAGCCGCGTTGTCGGAATCAGCTTTTTTGAACATAGCCGCGAGTATATCAGTCATTTCAAGGCGCGAGCTCGTGCTCTCAATTTTGTCAAAAACTTCGGCGAGGTAAGCGAACTTCATAATGTTTATTAACAGAGTGCGGGTATAAAAATAGTATGGCGCAAATCACAATTGACAGGGCCAGATGCGTGGGATGCGGAAAATGCGCGCAGGTGTGCCCCGCTGAAATGTTTCTGATAAAGGACAGAAAGTCAGAGGTAGCGAAGCCTTTGGATCAGTGCCTTGAGTGCCACGCCTGCGAAGGCCAGTGCCCTGTCAAGGCGATAAAGATCAAAGGAAAATACAATTAGGTGATGATTTGGGCGGAAGAGGAAAAGTCGGATATGTCGAGCTCACAGAGGAAACGCGAGACATGTTCATCGACCTGCTTAAGGACTACAATATTTCTGAGAAGGATGCAAACCTTCTGCTGTCAAACAAAAATGAAAAAGTGATTATTCAAACATACGGCGGAAAGCCGTGCGGATATGCCCAACTCCATAGAAGTGAAACTGGAAACAAGAAACTCAACGAAGTCGAGTGGATTTATATCGACCCCGAATTCAGAAGAAAGGGATTTTCAAGAAAGCTTTACAAGAAACTGATTGAAGTGTCCGGAAAAACGCCGCTTATCGCCAATCCTGCTAACGGCAAGCGCGCAAAAAGGGCATATAACAACCTGCTTGAAATGCAGATGTCACGAAGCAGAAAGAAGGAGATGCAGAAGGCGAAGGCAACTTTAATAAGGGGGACAGATTCCCCAAAAATCGTCTTTGAAGCCCCTCTTCGAAGCAAATGGAGAAAAAGGTGATTTCCTGAAAAGAGAGCAGGCTTTGATTATAGGCATCGATCCGGGCACGACAACAGCCATCGCTTTTGCTGATATAGACGGAAAAATTCTCGATGTCCTGAGCGGAAAGGGCATATCAAAGGACGAGCTGATTTACGAGATAAGCGAGCGCGGGGTGCCGCTGATAATCGCGACAGACAAGGCCAGGATGCCGGAGGCAGTCCACGGGATAAAAAGAAAATACAAATGCATCCTCTTCGCGCCTGAGAAAGACATGCCAAGGAAGGAAAAATTCGCTCTGGCGAAGAATGTGGAAACGCGCAACGGTCATGAAGTTGACGCAGTTGCCGCGGCTTTGAAGGCGTACAACCACTATGACCCGAAGCTCAGGCAGATGCGCAGGCAGGAGGGCGCGGGCTTCAGGGAGCAGGCTGTAAAAAGATTATTAAGCAGGATAAAGTGAACATAACATGAGTGAAGAGAAAATAGACAGATTAAAGGCGCAGGCGGATATTATTTATGAAAAACAAATTGCTGGAAAAAACCCTACAGCAATTGCCATCATAAGATCCGTAGCTTTCAGAGCAACAGACAAAACAGCAAAAGCGAAGATCTTGGAAAATATAGCTGACCTTTGTAAAAATGATGAATTAAAGAAAAAACTGCAAGAATCAGCTGCCAGGGCAAGGGCCGGAAACAGCGCCGAGTATCAAAAAATCGCGGTCAAGCAGAAAAAAACAAGGAGACGTTAATATGATACGAACGCACTATTCAGACGAGCTATCCGAAAAGGACGAAGGGAAGAAAGTTGTGATAGCCGGCTGGCTGAACAACATGAGGGTCATGGGCAAAATCATATTCCTTAAAATCAGGGA
>JAZDJV010000079.1:0-4102 GCA_043803585.1 Microcaldota archaeon
ATGTCCTCTTCCTGCTGCAGGAAAGCCTGCAGCTGGTCAGGTGATGTTATGCTGATTTTAGCGTCTGTTTCAGTCTCTTTTATTTCAAGAGCCGAATCCACAAGGGCTATTTTTGCCTTTGAAACTGTTTTCGGCATTGAAGGGTGGACTCTTTCCTTGTCAATTACAACGCCCTTTATCAAAGTGGAGTCATCAACATCTCCGCCCTCTTTTTTCTCGACCTTAATATAATCCTTGTTAATCACGATTTTGTTCTTTTCCTCTTCAGCGACCTGTATCACAGCGTCAACAATCAGCTTTGCAAGCCCGTCTTTGGATTTTCCGGTCGTTCCTTTCGAGCTCATTGTCGTCACGCACACCTGAATCAGCTTTTCCCTGTCTTTTATTGAAATCGGCTCTGAAACCTTGTTCAGGATGCTGATTGCCTCTTCTTCAGCCATCTTGTATCCCTTTATGATGACAGACGGATGAATCTGCTGGTCAAGCAGCACTTCGGCTTTTTTCAGGAGCTCGCCCGCAAGAACAACCGCTGTTGTCGTGCCGTCCCCTGTCTCTGCGTCCTGCGTTTTGGCCACTTCGACGAGCATTTTGCCCGCCGGATGCTCTATGTGAATGTTGTCAAGAATTGTGGCTCCGTCATTCGTAATCGTGATGTCTCCGAGCTCGTCAACGAGCATTTTGTCCATGCCCTTCGGCCCGAGCGTTGACTTTATGGCCTGAGCCACTGCTTTTGCCACCATGATGTTGATTCTCTGGGCGTCTTTTCCCAGAATTCTGTTGCTGCCCTCAGGCAGGACTATCACAGGTTGTCCGCTAAGTTGTGTCATATCTTATTCCTCCATAAAAATCATGTTTAGCATCATTTCGCGTTAATCTGTTAAAATGAGCGTTTATATAGTGAATAAAGGAATTTATAAAGGTTATTTCAGGTACTTCTAAACCCTTTTAAATCTGACTGCATAAAACAAGGATAGCGGGGGGTTGACAGAGAGGCTATGTGCTCGCCTGCAGCAGCCTTTCTTTCCTGTAAAATAGGCGAAAAGAAAGCCTGGGGAAAGAACTACAGAAAGCGAGATACGTGGGTTCAAATCCCGCGCCCCCCTCCATCTCCCTTTCTTTTTTGAAAAAAGAAAGGTAAGGTTTGCAGTGCACCATAAAGAAGATGCATGTGCACTGAAATTTCAATGCACATGTGCAGATTACAACGTGCATTGCAAATATCAAAGAAAAATGAGTATTGAGCGTATTACTATGGTTTTGAAAATCTACAACACGATGTCGCGCAAGCTTGAGGAGTTCAAGCCCATGAGCGGCAAGAAAGTGAAGATGTTCGTCTGCGGATTGACTGTCTACGACGACGCCCACGTAGGGCACGCAAAATCGTACATCGGGTACGACATTATTGCGAAATATCTCCGCTATTCAGGCTATGACGTCAAATACCTGCAGAACGTCACGGACATCGACGACAAGATAATCCAGCGCGCCAATGAAAAGAAGAAAAAATGGAGCGAGATTTCAGAGGAGTTCACAAACAGCTACATTGACGACATGAAGGCGCTGAATGTCACGGCCGTCGACAAGTACATCAAAGCCACTGACTACGTTCCGCAGATAATTGAGCAGGCTGAGAAGCTGGTGAAGAGCGGATACGCCTACGAATCAGCAGGAAATGTTTATTTCAGCATCGCGAAATTCAAGGAGTACGGCAAGCTTTCGCACAGAGACCCAGATGAGATGCTCGCAATGAGCAGGCTTGAGGAGGATCCGTACAAGCGCGAGCCGTTTGACTTTGTAATCTGGAAAAAATCAAAGCCAGGCGAACCTGTCTGGGACTCGCCGTGGGGCGACGGAAGACCGGGCTGGCACATCGAGGACACGGCCATTTCAGTCGGAAACTTCGGGCCGCAGTACGACATTCATGGCGGCGGAGAGGACCTTATATTCCCGCACCACGAGGCCGAGATAGCCATAGCAGAGGCTTACACAGGCAAAAAGCCTTTTGTGAAATACTGGATTCACAACGCGTTCATAACAGTGAACGGAAAGAAGATGAGCAAGTCGCTCAAGAATTTCGTCACAATCAAGGAGGCGCTGGCGAGACACAGCGCAAAGGCGCTCAGGTTTTATTTTGCCACCACTCTTTTCAACAAGCCGATAGACTACACTGACGAAAACGTCAAAAACGCGCCAAAGGAGCTCGAGAAAATCCAGAACACGCTCGACAATTTGCGCTTCCTGCTTGAGAAATCGGGCGCAGTCGGCAGCGAAGGCGGAATAGAAATTGAAAAGTACAGAAGCAAGTTCATCAAGGCGATGGACAACAACTTCAACACAGCCGACGCTTCGGCGGTCGTCTTCGAGTTTGTCAGGGAAATCAACAAGCTTGTTTCAGAGAAAAAGCTGAGCAGCAGGAAAAACATCGAAAGCGCGCTCGCGCTTTTCAAGGAATGGGGCGCCATTCTCGGCGTTGATTTTGCGCCCGGAAAAGAGCAGAAAGCGCCAGCTGAAGTTCTTACTTTTGTCGAAGCGCGCGAAGAGGCACGCAAGAAAAAGGACTTCAAGAAATCTGACGAGCTCCGCTCATTGATAAGAACGCTGGGCTACACTGTCACTGACACTGCGCAGGGGCCGAAAGTCGAGAAGATGTGACTGCGATGGCGGCTATATTTTACGCTGATTTTGAGAAAGTTGAAATACGCACAGGCACGATCATCAAGGCCGAGGACTTTCCAGAGGCCACAAAACCCGCGTACAAGCTGACAATTGACTTCGGTGAGTTTGGAATAAAGAAAACAAGCGCCCAGATCACCGTGCTTTACAAAAAAGAAGAGCTTGTGGGAAAGCAGGTTGTCGCGGTTGTGAACTTCCCGCCGAAGCAGATAGCAGGATTCATGTCAGAATGCCTGATTCTCGGCGCAGGTGAGGAGGGAAAAGGCACAATACTGCTCGCGCCTGAGAGAAACGCAAAAAACGGATTAAGAATTCTTTAAATTTTAAATCTTCTTCGCAGAAATCGAAACTTCAGCGTCGTCAATCTTCACTTTCTTTTCAGCCTGCGCGCCAGACATGGGCGCGTCGTCAATCTGCCTGCTGTTCGTGACCTTCTTCACGTGGTCAAAATCAACGTCAAGCATCACGCTCAGCGAGACTGCAATCAAATCCTTCTCAGTCAGGCCCATTTTCTTTCTGAGGTCCTGGATCTGCCTCACCAGCTCGCGCGTTCGGCCCTCTCTCTTCAGCGGCTCTGTCAATGTGGCGTCAAGCACGGCGGTTTCCGAAGCAGCGTCATAGATAACTTCCTTCACGTTCGCCTGCTCGGCAATCAGCTCTGTCCACGAACCGAGCTTCTCAGCGTTTGTTGTGAGCTTTGCCAGCGGCTGCCGCAGGTTTATTCCGAGTTCGTTTCTCTTCGCCAGCGCAGCTTCAATAACCTGCTGGGCTTTTCCCATCTGCGCCTCAATCGAGTCGCTGATGAGCGATTCGTCTGGCATAGGCCAGTCGAGGAGATGGATTGATTCAGCTTTTTCAAATTTTCTGAAGTATTTTTGGTAAAGATGTTCTGACAGGAACGGTGTGAACGGACTTATCATCTGCAGTGTTTTCAGAAGCCCGTGATACATCATGTTTATGACATTTTCATCGTCAGTTCTGTTTCTTATATATTTAATGTACTCTTTTGAAAAAGTTTCAACCATAAAATCTTCAATCAGCCTTGCTGATTCGTAAGACTGCAGCGCCTCCATGTTTTCGGTGACCAGCTTGTTCGTCCTCTCCAGCTTCGAGAGGAACCAGGTGTCCTCGGGCTTCTTCGGAGAGAATTGCTTTGGCGATGTTTTCATGAATTTTGAAACGTAAGTTGCTATGTTCACCAGATAAGTTAGCTTCTGCTGAGCATCTTTTCCGAGCGAGTAGCCGAATAGCACTTTCTGGTCGAATTTCGTGGTGAGATAAACCCAGCGCAGCGAGTCTGCGCCTGTTTTTTCAAAAGCTTCGTCCAGCCAGATTACATTTTGGCCTGACTTGTGCATGGTCTGGCCTTTTTCATCCTTGACTTCATCAAATAATATCACTTTTTCATAAGGTGTCCTGCCTTCAAGCA
>JAZDJV010000080.1:0-15971 GCA_043803585.1 Microcaldota archaeon
GATAATTATATGGCCGTCAACGTCTATTACAGGCACGCCCATCTGCACCGATTTTTTAATCATTTCCTGCGCCTTTTCATGATTTTCGCAGACATCGTAGGAAGTGAAATTGATGTTGTTTTCCTTGAGCCATTCCTTAGCTCTAACGCACCACGGGCAGGATGATGTGCTGTAAACAATTACGTTGTGTTTCGTCATGGCAATCGGTCCTATAAATTAAAATTATGCCCCTTTGTTTTTAAGCTCTTTTATCATGTCAGCTGTCATCGACTTCAGGTCATGCGACGGCTTCCAGCCCCAGTCTGCCCTGGCTATCGAGTCGTCTATTGATTTCGGCCAGGAATCGGCGATGCTCTGCCTGTAATCCGGCTTGTAGCTGACTTCAAAGTTCGGGATATGCTTTTTAATTTCAAGCGCAAGCTCTTCCGGCGAGAAGCTCATTGCGGAAAGGTTGTAATCGCAGTGGCGGCTTAATTTTGACGCATCCGCTTCAGCCAGATTAATCAGCGCCTTCAGGGCGTCGGGCATGTACATCATAGGAAGCGCGCTCTCTTTTTTCAGGAAGCACGGATAAGGCCTGTTCTGAACCGCGTAGTAGAATATTTCAACGGCATAGTCCGTGGTCCCGCCGCCCGGGAGGGTTTTGCTGCTTATTATTCCCGGATACCTGACCCCCCTTATGTCAACGCCAAATTTTTTGAAGTAATAGTCCCCGAGCAGTTCGCCGTGCACTTTTGATATGCCGTACATTGTGCTTGGTTTCAATACAGTCTCGTTGGGCGTGTTTATCTTCGGGGTTTCAGGCCCGAACACGGCTATTGAGCTTGGAACCATTATCCTTTCGAGTTTTTTCTCTTTTGCAATTTCAAGAACGTTGTACAGTCCGCTGTTATTGATGTGATAGGCCAGGCCTGGATTTTTTTCCCCTGCCGCGGACAGTATCGCCGCCAGATGGTAAATAGTGTCTATCCCGTGCTCTTTTACCGCCTTTTCAATCTCCTCTTTTTTGCTGACATCTATGAACTCAAAGGGGCCGCTGTTTTTCATTTCATCGCTTGGCGGTTTTTTATGCCCGGCTGCCACTACATTTTCGCTCCCGTATTTTCTTCTTAATTCCGGAACTAATTCCGAGCCTATCTGGCCGACCGCGCCGGTAACTAATATTTTTTCCATTTTTATCCCCCTGATTAATGAAGCGTTGAAAAACAATTTAAAATTACATTGTGTCAGGACAGACTTATAAAAGTTCGCCCTGGCCAGCGGGCGCAGTTATTTTTCAGGAAACAAACTAAAGCATAGCTAATTAAACACCTTTTGCATAAACCAGATGCAGAAGGGAGATTTTATGAAAAGTTTTAAAGAACTGGGCGTCACTGAGCCTGTATTAAGATCAATTTTGCTTGAGAATTTCAATGACCCGACCGAAATTCAGGACAAATCAATTCCGCTGATTTTGGAGGGAAAGGATGTTATCGCCGGATCAGCAACTGGAAGCGGTAAAACACTCGCTTTCGCCGCAGGCATAATCAATTCGTGCAGCGCCGGCGGGGGAATCCAGGCGCTGGTAATGACGCCGACAAGGGAGCTGAGCGAGCAGGTCGCTGGCGCGATTATTAAGTTTTCAAAATTCAAAAAACTTGAAGTCGCCAAGATTTACGGCGGCGTGCCAATAAATCCGCAGATTCAGATGCTGAAGCGGGCGGATGTTGTCGTTGGAACGCCGGGGCGCCTGCTGGACCACATAGGCAGAAGGTCTATTGATTTGAGACGCGTTAAGGTGCTTGTTTTGGACGAGGCTGACAGGATGCTTGACATGGGCTTCCTCAGGGACGTCGAAAAAATAGTAGTACAGTGCCCGAAGGAAAGGCAGACCCTTCTTTTTTCAGCGACAATAGACGACGAGGTCATGAGGCTGTCGAAGAGGCACATGAAATCGCCGCATGCTGTTTCCGCGGAGGCTTTCGTTGACCCCGGAAAATTGAGGCAGGTTTATTACGAAGTTGACAGCAGCGCCAAGTTTTCGCTGCTGGTCCATCTGCTTAAAGCTGAGCAGAAGGGCATTGTGATGGTTTTCTGCAACGCGCGCTACATGGTTGACGCTGTCGCCGGAAACCTCCGCCTTAACGGCATCGAGGCGCATGCAATGCACGGCGGGCTTTCACAGTCAAGAAGAAGCCAGGTGCTTGCTGATTTTCATTCAAAAACAGCGACAGTGCTCGTCTGCACTGACGTCGCCGCGAGGGGGCTTGACATCAGCGGCGTTACGCACGTTTACAACTACAACATACCAAAGACGCATAACGAATATATTCACAGGATAGGTAGAACAGCAAGAGCTGGCGCAGAAGGAATGGCTGTAAGCCTGCTTTCGAGGGAAGACCACGCTTTTTTCAGGAGAACTGACAGGGACAACAGCGCAAAAATAATAAGAAAGGAAGCGCCCAGGGTGGCGATTATTTCTATGAAAAAAATATCAAGGAGAAGAGACTCTGAGGACCAGCGCCCCCGCAGGCATGGGGGCGGCGGAAGTTGGCAGCGCGGACAAAGGAGCGGCGGAAGGCCGCAATACGGACGAGGGGGAAGCGGAAAACCGCAGCATGGGCAAAGAGGGGGCGGAAGACCGCAGCACGGGGGTAGGGGGTATGGAAGGCCGTCCGGTCGCGGAAGGCGCTTTTAGCTGTTAATTTGGAATAAGAAAAAATCTGTTAAATAATAGGTATCCCTGTTGTTTTTTCCATAATAAGAGACAGAGACTTCAGGTCCTTCCTGCACAGGTCATGGACATTTGATTTTCCTGCTGCGCCAGCGGTCATTTTAACTTCTTCGTTGCACATGTTCAGGAAATTTGCCGCGCGCTCGGCTGCCATCGGGTCAAGCTTCTTCTCAAAAGCAGGGTCCTGCGTCGTGATTCCGACCGGACATTTTCCCTGGTAGCACAAGCCGCACTGTATGCAGCCCATTGCAACAAGCGGGGCAGTGGCCATGAAAACAGCGTCTGCTCCGAGCGCAAGTATCTTCGCAATATCTGAGCCGCTGTTGAATCCTCCACCTGCAAGCAATTCCTGGTCTGCCTTGAGCCTGTCCATTGTTTTTCTGGCTTTTGCGATTGCCGATATGATAGGGATTCCGAAATTATCCATCATCACAAGAGGGGCGGCCCCTGTGCCTGCGTGCATTCCATCAATTGCAAGTGCGTCAGGCTCGGCCTTAATTGCCTGCTTCACGTCTGCTTCGACGTTTCCTGCCGCGATTTTCAGGATCACCGGTTTTCCTTTTGTGACGTCTCTTATCCAGTCAATTCTTTCCTTCAATTCCTTAATGTTGTGAATGTCAAGATGCCTTGGCGGAGAATGCACCGGCATTCCTGCAGGCACTCTTCTTAATTTTGCTATTTTCTCCGTGACTTTGTCGCCTGGAAGCAGTCCGCCCTGCCCCGGTTTCGCCCCCTGGCCTATTTTGAATTCAACCGCGTCTCCTGCCTTCAAGTAATCGTCATCAACACCGAATCTGCCTGTTGAATACTGCACAATCAATTTGTCAGCTGCTTTTCTTTCTGAAAGGAGCATTCCGCCTTCCCCTGTGTTAGCTGCTGTTCCTGTTATTGAAGAAGCTTTTGCAAGCGCTATTTTGGCACTTTCACTTAGCGCTCCGAATGACATTGCGCCCAGCAGAATCGGCATTTTTAATTTGAGGGGGTGTTTGCTTGCCTTTCCTATGATTGTTTCGGTGTTTATTTTCTCTCTGAAATAATCAACAGCATCTGCATTGAGCTGGGCAGGCATGAATGTCAGATCGTCGAAAGAAACCTTCGCGGGCCTGGTTGACCTTCCACCTGCAACAGGAACTTTGCCCTGTGCCCTGACTCTTATTTCGTTCATCCACCCTACCATACGCATCGCTTCCAAATTCTGATGTTCCTTGTGAATCCCAGTTATTTGTTCATGGTTTTTACGCACACCATGTTTTTAAACTTAAAATACATCTATTACCCATGTTCAAAGAGTGGTTAAATGGTTGACACGTACGAAAGATGCAAAACAGGGATTCTCGGGCTTGACAGCCTGATAGAGGGCGGATTTCCGGTCGGCAGGTCAATGCTTGTATCGGGCGGATGCGGAACTGGAAAGACTATCCTTGCAATGCAGTACATTTATTCCGGCGCAAATGATTACAATGAACCGGGCGTCTTTGTCACTCTTGACGAAAGTCCGGCCATGATAAGAAAGGACATGATGAGGTTCGGCTGGGACCTCGCAAAGCTGGAGAAAAGGGGCGTGCTTGCGATAGTTGACGCCTCTTCAGCGCGCGTCGGATTCCCGTCCGAGGAAAAATACACTCTGCCGCAGATGGGCGTTGATGTTGACAGGCTGCTTTTGAAAGTGATGCAGCTGTGCGACCAGATAGGAGCGAAAAGAGTCGTGATTGACTCTGTCGCAGGGCTTGGGCTGCACATCGATTCTGAGAATGAAGTGAGAAAAACTCTTCTGAAAATAAATTACATGCTCTCAAAAGCGGGCGTGACTTCGCTCATAACATCAGAAGTGCCTGAGCAGTCAATGTCGTCCGGGCCTGTCGTGTTTTCAAAATACGGCGTCGAGGAATACATGGCAGACGGCGTGATAATCCTGCACTACATGGGCATAGGCTCTGAGTCAAATAGAACGATGTTTGTCAGAAAAATGAGGGGCACGAAGCACGTCGAAGACATTCTCCCGATGGAGATAACCCCTAAGGGTATTGTCGTGAAGAAGCCGCAGGAAGAGTACAGAATCTGATTTTTTGCAGGAGCAAATCATTTAATTTATCGCAGCAGTCTGCACAGCCTCAAAGCCCGCTCTCTTTTCTGATAACGATTCCGCTTTTGGTGATTTCCATGGGCAGAATGTCCTCTGTGTGCTTTGTTCCGCGCATTTTTTCGATTATCAACGAGCGCGTTGTGCTTGAGCCGATGCCTAAATAGTGAAGCACAATCACCCCGTCGCTCATGAATTCCGAAACTCTGTCAGACGAAAACCAGACAGATTCTTTCGGTATTTCGGAAATTATTATTGAAGTCGCAGGAAACTCCTTCAGCATCATTATCAGCCTATGGACCTGAAACCTTGTCATGACTTCGGGCGTGATGTTCGGCATGAACGAGGAGATTTCTGAAATCAATCCGTATGACATCAGCTCATCTGGTGAGACGGGCATGTCGGCGAGCGGAGAAAGCGAGTCAATGACCACTCTTTTGGGATTGAATTCTCTGATATGCTGTCTGATGACGTCTATGTATGTCTGCTCCTTTTCAAGGTGCCTCTTTGTGATATCTATGAAAATAAATCTCACTGCGCCCTGCGCCTCAAGCTTTTCAAAATCCCAGCCAAATCTTTTGGCCTGCTCATATATTTCAGTGACATTCTGCTCAAATGAAATATAAAGCGACTTTTCTTTGAACTGCTGGGCTCCCGTATGGGCAAACTGCTGGGCAAAAATAGATTTGCCTGTGCCCGGGCTCCCTGAAACAAGCACAACCGAGCCTCTTGGCAGTCCGCCTTCAACCAGTTCGTCAAAACCTTCAATTCCCGTGGGCTCTCTTCCTGCCATGTTCTATGAAAAGAAAGAGTAATATAAAAAGCAATCGCAGGAGAATGCGATGCGCTCAAGTTTTTTCATTCAGAAAAGAAAGTACGAATGAAAAAGCAATCCACTACCCGTGTTGGGCTTCACAGAAGGTGCGGCAGCTGGGCTTTTACTGTGTCTGACTTTCTGTCAAATTTTGAAGAATCCATTGTCACAAATCTGCAGAATTTTCCCTTATTTGAGGCGCACTCAACTTCAACTGCTTCGATGGCCGGGCTGTTGAAAGCCACCCTCATCTGGCCGGCAATGATTCCTCTTAACAGGTCGCAGCTGTCTTTCTTGGCTCTGGCATATTCTGAATTGTCGCAGACATGGGTAAAATGATCCTCATTTTTTCTTATCTGCCATCTGCCCCAACCTGACATTTCGTGTACGTCCTTTACCAGATTAATCAGCTGAAGGCCGCCCATCCCGGTTCTCTTTTTGTACTGCCTGGCCATTTCAGAGCCCGCTGCGATGCCTGAATTGTACATCGCCACCGGGCTTTCAGCTTCTGACGCATGCAGGTCTTTTGTGAGGTTGATAAAACTGAGCGTGGGCATTGAAATGTGGTGAACGGAGAGAATCTGCATCTCGCCGTCATTCATCTTGAACTGTCTTGCGAAAATAAGCTTTTTTGCCAGGGCGCTGAGCATGCCTTTATCACTTCACTGGCATAACTTCTTCTCTTATGTTCTTAATATAGTTGTGCCCAGAACTTCTTTGCCCATTAAAGCGTCTCTCAGCCTGCCGGGCACTTCTGCATTCACCAGCGTTGACTCTACTCCCTCTTCAGCCAGGTGAAGCAATTCAGTTACTTTCCCCATCATTCCGCCTGTTACATCAACTACTGCTGATTCGCTCAGCGCTTTTTTTACTTCTTCAAGGTTCTCTTTTGTTATTTTGGATATCAGCTTTGCATTTGGATTTTTGTTTGGGTCAGCTGTGAAAACCCCGTCTACATTGGTTCCGTGTATTATTTTTTTGACCTTCAGTTTTGCCGCCAAATAGGGGGCTATCTGGTCGCCGGACAGTATCGAGCATTTCTGTTTCCTGTCGTAAGCAGGCACCCCGTATAGCACAGGAATCATCCCCACTTTCAGAAAACCTTTTATCGCCTTTATATCCATGCTTTTAAGTCTGCCCTGCTCCATAATTGCGCTTGCCGAGGCCTGGCAGGGTATTGCCGGAATGTTTCTCTTTATCAGCTCTTGGCAGACTATTGAGTTCAGTTCATTCTGCAGCCTCTGCGTTTCTGCAAATGCTATTACCTGCTCTTCTTTTTCTATGCCTTTGTGTATCCCTGTTCTTTTGACTATCTGATGGCCGTAGCTGCCTGCACCATGTATCAATATCAGTGGTTTTTTGTAAGCGCTTAATTCTTCTGCCAGTCTTCTCAGGTTTTCATAGTTTACTCTGGGCGTTTCACTGCGTTTGTCTGTAACCACGCTTCCCCCTAATTTCAGAATTAATAATTTTTCCATGATATAATTTGTTTTGCAAGCTTTTTATATTCTCTGTTTCATAATAATCCTGTATGGCAAAGAAGCTGAAACTTAAGACAGTTAACCCTGTTTCTGTGAAGAAGGGAATGACCGCGGACCAGCTTGTGAGGCAGTTCGGCGGTTCCGGCGTCATGGGCGCCGGAAAGCTGGCGCAGGCAGTTGACATTCTTGAAATTATGGTCAAAGACAGGGACTGCAAGATGTTTATGGGTGTGGCCGGAGCGCTTATGCCCGGCGGAATGCGAGAAGTGATAACTGATTTTGCAAAAAACAAATGGTGCGACGCTCTTGTCCTGACAGGCTCTGTCATAACGCACGATTTGATTGAATCACTCGGGCAGAGGCATTATATCGGCAGTGAGATGATGGACGACAGAAAACTGCAGAAACTTGGCTATGACAGGATGTACAATTCGCTGATGCACAATGAAGTTTACACTGTGCTTGAAAAAGAGGTCAAGAAGATAATCGGAAAAATCGGAGCACAGAAACTGAGCATTTCGCAGTTCCTCGCTCTTGTCGGAAAATACTCATCAAAGCCGAACCTGCTGAAAACCTGCTATGAAAAGGGCATACCAGTGTTCTGCCCGGCAATACAGGACTGCGGATTCGGGATAATGTCGCATTTTTACGCAAAGCAGAGCGGGCTTTCTGTCGGAACGTTTGACGATCTGGACGAGATATTTGACATCGCGTGGACAGCAAAAAGAAAAGGGTATTTCTATGTCGGCGGTGGCGTGCCGAAGAATTTCATACAGCAGGCATTCCAGTTCGGTCCCAACCCGGGCGACTACGGCGTCCAGCTGACAATGGATAGGCCTGAGCCTGGCGGCTCGTCAGGCGCTCCGCCTCACGAAGGCATAAGCTGGGGAAAGCTGAAAACAGACGCAAAGCACGTCAATGTGATATGCGACGCCACAATAGCGCTGCCGATTATTGACGCGTGCCTGAAAGAAAGGGTGCGCTGAAACCGGCAGTATCGCTTTCCGCCGTAGTCACTTAATTAAATATCAGAACAGAATATACTGAACAGGGAATTCTTATGGATTTCAAACAGGTTCTTGCGGAAAAACGGGAGAAGGTTTGGAAGGAAATTTTTGGATACCTTCCGGAAAAGGTTAATTTCTCTGAAAAATACGCTGAGGTCATCGAATTTCACAACAAGCTTGTGCGGGTGTATCCTGAAAGAAAAGGCAAATATCTGAGACCTACGCTTCTTATACTTACTGCCGAAGCGATGGGCGTGTTGGAGAAAAAGACCATAAAAACAGCCGCTGCAATGCAGCTTTCAGAAGATTGGATCCTTACTCATGATGACATACAGGATGCTTCACTGGAAAGGAGAGGGGGGCCGTCCCTCCACAGAATGTACGGCTTTGAGATGGCAATCAACGCCGGGGACGCCCTGCACGTAATGATGAACAGGATACTGAGGGACAATGAAAAAGTTCTCGGTGTTGAAAAAACTTTTGAAATAATGGACGAATTTTATAACATTCTTGATAGAGTCACGCTTGGTCAGACCACTGAAATGAAATGGTCAAATGACAATAAAACAGACATCACCGAAGAAGACTGCCTGTTTATAATAGACGGAAAAACCGTCACTTACACAATCGCCGGGCCGATGAGGCTTGGCGCCATTCTTGCCGGGGCAACAAAAAAACAGCTTGACATAATCACTGAATTCGGCACCGCCCTCGGCAGGGCTTTTCAGATAAGGGATGATGTTCTTGACCTGACTTCCGACTTCGAGGGCCTGAAAAAACAGGTTGGAAACGACCTTGTTGAGGGAAAAAGAACAGTAATGCTCGCGCATTTCCTCAAAAATGCCGGTCCGGCCGAGAAAAAATTCGTTATCAGCTACCTTGACAGAAAAAGAGAAAAGCGGACATTTGAGGAGGCCGGGGAAATAATCAAAATGATGAACGAATGCGGAAGCATCAAATACGCCCAAAAACGCGCGGAAGAATTCGCCGGGCGGGCGTTTAAGATACTTGAAACAAAGATGAGCTTCCTGAAGGAGCCGGAGGCGCGCGAGGCGCTTGAAACCGGAATTGAATTTATTGTGAAGAGGACGCACTGAGGACTGATAATATGCAGAAGGAAATTCCAAAATCATTTTATATAAATAAAGCGGGAAATCTTGAAATTGAACTCCACGGAATGAACCCCGAAACAAGGAGCGGCAGTCTCAAAGTTGAGATAAGGGACATTCCAAAAGAGGGCGAAGTTCGGGCTATCGCGAAATATGGAAAAAGACGGATTGAGGTAGGCGGAGCCGGATATCGCACAGACGGAGCCGGCAACAGAGTTGTAAGCACTATTTCTGTGAACAAAGGATTTGAAAACCTTGGCATTGCAAAGATAATTCAGGGTGTTGCCGGGGCCCGGGGAAAGGGGGAATTGACCAGAGTCGGCGATGTTGGAAACATGAGGGCGAGGTCTGTTCTAAAATCTCTCGGGTATAAAATGGATTATAACCACGAAATGGGCGAGAAACCTTGGGCTTCACATGAAACTATGAAACAGAAAGAGTCTTGGAAAAAAGATGCTCCGCGCTCGTTAAGAAACAAATTCAGAATTAAAAGGAGATAATTATTTCTCAAGCCTCAGCCTAGCTGCGGCGAATTCTTTGTCAAGAGCGGCGAGGAACGGGCCGAGCCTCGGCCCCTTTTCCTTTCCGAGCAGCAGCTGATAGAAAGCCTTGAAAACCAGCTTCGGCTGCTGGCCTTTTGCCTTTGAATTCTCATAGACAAATGTCTGCAGCTTCTCGCCGTCAGCTCCACGCTCAATTTCAAGCGCTGTTTCGCCCAGAATCTGCAGGACGCTTGTGTTGAATCCGCTTGTGTCAGGCATCTGCTCAAGCAGTTTTATCTTGTACTCATCTGGCGCGTATTTCTGGACCCAGTTCCATGCAAGTTTGAGCCTCTGCTCGGCGTTTTCGTGCGGATGGCCTGTTCTCTGAAGTATTTCCTTCGCTTTCTCGACGCTTCCGACTGCAATTTGGATTGCGTTGACGCAGACAGAGAAGTTCGGCTTTGCCGTGCGCGCCGGCGGAACGGCGCCGACCTGTGACAGCTGCCATCTGCGAATTTCGTTGACGTCTGGAACTACTTCTAACTTCTGGCCCTCTTTCCATTCTTGTGCTTTGCCCATTGGATAAAACACTTCATTTTCAGCCTCATCATAATAATTGTAAATATTTAGCAGGTCGGCGTCAAACGGCATGTCAATCGCCTTGTTGATTCTCGCTGTGTAAATGTATCTCGCCACTTCGGGCTCGTAAACCTCAAGCAGGGTTTTCACAGTCACCACGTTGCCTTTTGACTTCGACATTTTGTCTGCGATTCCTTTCAAATAAATGAACTCATACATCGGCCCGATGGGCGGTTTGTAGTTGAAAATCTTCTCGCAGATTTCAACGCCCGTATCCCACGATCCGCCTGACGCTTTGTGGTCCTTTCCTGAAGACTCGAAATCAACTTTGTAATACGCCCACCTCATTGGCCAGTCAATTCTCCAGCGCAGCTTCACGTTCGCGGTTTCTCTGAAATCATACTGCCCACTGTGCCCGCATTTGCAGCTGTATAAAACAGCATAGCCGCCTTCGTATTTTGCTGTTGTGGTGTCTTTTCCGCACTTTTCGCAGTACACTTCGACGGGAAGCCAGCCTTCCTCCCGTGCTTCCTCGCGGTATTTGTTAATTATTGCGCGCACTTCATCGGATTTCTCAAGCGCAGTCTTCACAAAATCGGCGAAAATTCCTTTTGCATATTCTTTTGAAGCGTGCAAGTACTCGCATTTTATGCCGACAAGCTTGTTTTCCTCGATAAGCGGGGCTTCGTAGTGCTCGGCATAACTGGAGTGGCATTTGAAAGAATCTGGAACCTTGCACACAGGCAGTCCGATGTACTGCTCCCAGCTTTTGTCAACGCCTGCAGGCACTTTTCTGAATCTGTCATAGTCGTCCCAAAAATACTGATAGCGGGTTTTGACGCCTTTTTCAAGAAGGGCCCTGTAAACCAGGTCCTGCGTCATCGTCTCTCTGAAATTTCCGACGTGGACTGAACCAGAAGGAGTTATTCCTGTCTCAACAATGTATTCTTTCTTTCCGGGGCTTCTGTCGATTACTTCCTGGGCGTATTTGTCCGCCCAATGCTGTTTCTCTGATTCTCGTTCTTGCTCCATCTTATTTCACCATTTTCGATGCCTTTGCAACAAATTCTTTTGCAGAATTGAGCAGCATTTTTGCAGTTTCTGACGAATATGAATAATGATAATCTGCGCTTTCCCTTGCATTGGCCGCCGCCCGGAAATCATCAAGATACATGCTCTCAAGCCTGCCCTCAGAAACCATTTCTTCGAGGAATATTTTCAGGCCGGCGTGACTTTTTTCGCGATAATCATCCTTGAAAAGCAGCGCCCGAGCGGCATGAAACATAGCGTAATAGCTCTGCACAGTGCTCCATTTTATATCATCTTCTTTTAAATTTTGCTCTGCTTTTTTTAGGTCGTAGCGCGCTTCTTGGAGTTCTTTCTCAATCAGGTTTCTATCAGCTTTTTCTTTTCTTAGCATTCCTTTTTCAACAGCTTCTTTTACATTCATTTTAATCCCTGTCATCGTTTATCTTTATTCTATTTCTGATTAATCTTTCATAAAAGGGTTTGTCTTTTCTTGACAGCGCCGAAAATTCGACCGGCGTGAATACTGCCGGAGAAATCTTTTTTTTCATTTTCCCCGCAATTTTGTCAACATCCTGCAGTATTTTCTTCTTATCCCTGCCGCTTATCACAAGCAGGTCTATATCGCTCCTGCTGTCCCCCTCGCCGCGGGACAGAGAACCGTAAAGATAGCATTTATCAGACCCGCCACCAAAGCCAGAGCCGTCGCCATAGCCTGCACCAGAGCCAGACCCGCCACCAAAACTGCTGAAATATTCGTGCAGTTTGGCTACCGATAGAAGCACAAGCAGCTGGCGCACTAAGCTGCAGTTTTTGTCCAGAGAGTATACGATTCTCCCGTTTTTCTGCTCTTTTTTTACAAATCCGCTGGCCGGCAATTCTTTCAGCCATTTCCAAATCGTTGCTTTTGACAGGCCGGTTTTCTTTGTCAGTTCCGCCTTATAGCAGCTGTCATTCTCATTAAGGCATCGAAGTATTGCAAGCGCTGACGGATTGGTCAGTATATCAATTGATTGAACCATATGTATCACTTAATTGATACATAGTTCATCTATTTAAACCTTCTGCAAAAAAAGTTGGAGCGGGCCCGAAGGGATTCGAACCCTCGACACCGTGATTAAGAGTCACGTACTCTGCCACTTCAGAGGCATTTCTTTTCCAGGGTTTTCTTTGGTAAAGAAAAGCCTTGACTGAGCTACGGGCCCGCTTTATTTCTTCTTTCCGATTACCTTCACGCCGTTCATATACGGCTGCAAGACTTTCGGAACAGTTATTGTGCCGTCTTTGTTCTGATAATTTTCAAGTATTACGACAAGCGCTCTGCTTGTTGCGACTGCTGTTGAATTCAGCGTGTGGAGAGCCTTTTTGTCTCCGCCGGCTTTTCCCATTCTTATGTTGAGCCTTCTTGCCTGGTAATCTGTGCAATTTGAGCATGAAACTACTTCAACATATTTGTTCTGCCTCGGCGACCACGCTTCTATGTCGTATTTCTTCGCCGCGACTGTGCCGATGTCACCTGTGCAGACATTCACAACCCTGTACGGGATTTCAAGCTTCTGGAATATCTCTTCCGCATTTTTCAGGATCTCTTCGTGCAGAGCCCATGACTGCTCAGGCTTGCAGAACACAAACTGCTCTATTTTGTTGAATTGATGCATTCTGAAGAAGCCGCGCGTGTCAACGCCATGCTTTCCTATCTCTTTTCTGAAGCAGGCGCTTATGCCTGCGAATTTTATCGGCAGTTTTTCTTCAGAAATTATCTCATTCATGAACATTGCGCCGAGCGGATGCTCTGAAGTTGCAATCATGTACAGATCTTCGCCCTCGATTTTGTACATCACGCTTTCAAAGTCGCTCAGATCAGTGACACCTTCGTACGCTTTTCTGCACATCATCATCGGCGTTTCAACCGGAACATATCCTTTTGAATTAAGGTGGCTGATTGCGAACTGCATCAGCGCCTGATCAAGCAAGGCCAGTTCGCCTTTTACATAAACGAATCCTGAACCAGACGCTTTTGTTGCCCTTTCGAAATCTGCAATATCAAGCGCTTCGGCGATTTCGCCGTTGGGCTTTAGTTCAAAGTCAAATGTTCTCTTCTTTCCCCATTCCTTCGCTGTCTGGTTCTCGCCGTCGTCTTTTCCAGTGGGAACGCTATCATGAAGGATGTTCGGGCAGCGCATGAGCAGATTTTTGACTTCTGCTTCGAGTTTAACCACCAGTTCTTCTGTTTTCTTTATGTCAGAGCCGAGCTCTTTCATCTGCTTCATTTTTTTCTCGTCTTTTTTCTTTGCAATCTCGGCCGTGACCTTGTTCTTCTCAGCCTTCATCTTCTCGAGCTTCTGTTTGTTTTCTCTCCATTCTTTGTCTTTTTCAATGAGCTCATCAAGCTGGAAGCTGGACTGCCTCTTCTCCAAATCATTTCTTATGATTTCGGGGTTCTCTCTGACGATTTTTATGTCAATCATACTTATCTCATCTCTTTTCGTGAATAAAAGAGTGCGCTCACCGGGATTCGAACCCGGGCAACCAGCTTTCTTCAGTAAGGTGTTTCTTTTCCGGGGCTTTCTTCCCAAGAAAAGCCTTTGGAAGGCTGGAATCATGCCGATGTCCGGCCTTTTTGGTTGAGCTTTTTGTGAAGCTCTTAGCAGCAAAAAGGTCACTAGACCATGAGCGCGTAATGGGAAGGAGGGGATTTGAACCCCCGATATTACGGTTCCTTCGGGTCTTTTTCCGCGAACGCTTTACGCCGCTATTTTGAAAAAAGACTCTCTTCAGCCGTACGTTCTCCCGAGCTAAACTACCTTCCCATTTGTGTTTCTGAGCGGGCCTGCAGGGATTCGAACCCTGGGCACTTATCCCGAATTTGGCGCAAAACCAAAATCCGTCTGGATTAAAAGTCCAGTACTCTACCAGACTGAGCTACAGGCCCATTATAATAAAAACATGGAGAAGCAATATACTTCTGCTTGACGAGTTTAAAAAGGGTTTTGTATGGTGGTAACATGGACGAAATAATAAGACAAATCGAAGCAGACGTGAAACCGTATTACAGTGAATTGGATATAGTTCACGATTGGAATCACATTCAGAGAGTCAGAAAATACGCGTTAAAAATAGGCAAAATAGAAAATGCTGACTTGAGGGTTCTTGAAATTGCCGCATTGATGCATGATATTGGGCGGAAAGAGGCTGATGAGAATAATCACAGCGAGAAGAGCTGGGAAATTGCGAAGAAGATGCTTGAAAAATGTAAACTAAATGACGATGAAAAATACAAGATACTTGACGCAGTCAAAGGCCATTCGTTTCATACAAAATATGAGCCTCAGACAAAAGAAGGTGTGATACTAAGGGATGCTGATAAACTTGATTTGTCGGGGGCAATGGGAATCGCCAGGATTCTTATTGCTTATGGATCCGAGAACAAACCATTTGAGAAAATAATGGAAATGTACAAAAAGAAACTCATAGAAAATCTCAAAATCCCGGTGAAAACAGAGGAAGCTAGAAAAATAGTTGATTCTGAATATCCTCTTATATTGGACTTCTATGAAAACTTTATGAAAAAGATAAAGTGATGAAATGAGTATAACTGTGTTAAGGATAGGCCATCGGAGAACGCGGGACGCGCGCATAAGCACGCACTGTGGACTTGTGGCAAGAGCCTTCGGCGCTGAAAGAATTGTGTACACAGGCGAAAGCGACGACAAGCTTCTTGATAGCGTAAGGAAGGTGGCTGACAGGTGGGGCGGGCCTTTTGAGGCTGAATACGAGAAAAGCTGGAAAAAAGTTGTTTCTGGGTTTGACGGCGTAGTGACCCATCTGACTATGTACGGAATTCCTATCCAAACCTGCGAGGCTGCGATAAAAAACGAGCTGAATTGGGATGGAAAAGCTGGCGGAAAGAGGAAAAATCTTCTGGTCGCGGTCGGGGGAGAAAAGGTCCCCGGCGAAATGTACCAGATGGCCGGCTACAACGTGGCCGTGACATCCCAGCCGCACAGCGAGATAGCTGCCCTGGCCATTTTTCTTGACAGGATGCAGGCGGGCTCGGAGCTCGACAGGGAATTTTCTGGCGCAAAACAGAAAATTATTCCGCAGGAACGCGGAAAAATGGTCGAGGAAAACAAATAAATACACCCACACCCACAATAGTAGCACGCGGGATTGACAAAACACCTTTTGTCTGGGAGTGGTACTGTGCCTGATGTTTCTTTCGACGACCCATTGGTAAAAGATTTCATAATCAAGCAGGCGGGCGAAGACTCGCACAAAATCATAAAATGCCTTGAAAACGGAAGAACAGATGAGCAGATTTCTAAGAAAGTCGGGATGAATGTAAATGAAATACGCGCGGCGCTGAACAAGCTGCATTATCTCGGCGTGATTGTTTACTCAAAAGAGAAAGCCAAGGAAAGCAACTGGTATACTTACACGTGGTTTGCAAGGAAGGACAGGATTTTTGAGCTTCTTAACGACAGGTTCGGCGACGAACTGAGAGAGCTTGAGGGGAAGCTGAGCTTCGAAAAAACTTACACTTTTTTCAAATGCACAAACGGGTGCAACAAGCTTCCGTTCGAGCTCGCATTTGAGTATGATTTCAAATGCCCTGAGTGCGGAAAAGTCATGGACGTCGTGAACAATGAAATCGAGGCTGCGAAAATAAAAGAGAAGGTT
>JAZDJV010000081.1:0-2551 GCA_043803585.1 Microcaldota archaeon
GCTACATCCAGCTGCAGCTGCTTACAAATCTGACCTGCGATCTGGAACCGGGAGCATGGGCGTGGAGTGAATCTTGGCCGAACTGTTCCATCACCTTATATGGAACTTCTTATGGAAACATAAATTTCACTTCAATAAACATCCTTTACGGCACGCAGGTGGAGGGAATGAACTCCTCCTATATTTACAACACGACTGAAGTGACCAACTTAAGCGCTGCTGCGCAGTACAATGACACAACGCTGTACATCTGGAACGCGTCAAGCCTGCGCGCGATTATGAAGGTTAATACCTCTTTCAAACACGCGCCTAATTATACCGGCTGGGTCGGACAAGAGGGCGTGAATTCAACTGACAACCGATCGTACGTGGTTACGAACGCCCTGCTTACAACAAACGCTTCAAGAGAGGGGGCCTGGAACACCTCGCTGAAAACACTGCTGCTCAGGGCTTCAAACACTTCATTCACTTCAGTGTGCCTGATTAATTCTGCGACAGACGCAGCCACGCTGATGGCCATCAGAAACCAAACGCAGTGCACCACAGCGGGCGGAACAACGTCAACTTATAACACAATTGAGCTTGCGGGCGCGACTTACTTTGAAATCACGGGAGTCACGGGCTCGGGCGCAGTGCAGATAAACAACACTGCGGGAAATTCTCCTCTTATTACGGGCGTGAGCGTGTCGCCGACTTCGGGCGAAGCTGACACCACTTTCACATTCACCGCCACTGTCACAGACCCTGACAACAACGTCATGACATACGTGAGGGTGTATCTGAACGGAAACCAGTATACTCTGGTTGAGACAGACCCTACTGACACGACCACAAGCGACGGAAAAACATACTCTGCGGCCACCAAGCTGGAGACCGGAAGTTATTCTTATTATTTCAAAGCATCGGACGGCACGAACACAGCCACGACAGCAACTTACACCGGACTGCTTGTAATTGGAAGACCGACGCACATTGTCGTGAACACTTCTGAATTCGACATCGCAGGGCTTGCAGTGCTGTTCGTGCTCGCTGTAATTGTTCTGATAATGTTCAGAAATAAGAAAATCCGCACTGAGGGCGCGGGAGCGCCAGCGGTCAAAAGAACGAAGAAAAGGAAGAGCGCGAAGGCGAAGAAAAAGAGATAAATCTAGTTCACAGAAACCCAGAAAGCGTTATAAACCAAGATAACTTATTCTAGAACATGCGCGAATTCGGGGACCTGTCTGATTTGATTGGAACAATGAAAGTGAGCGCCGAGCAGGCCGTGCTCATGATGGACCGGGGCGAAGAGGACAAAAAGATGCTCCTGTTCTACTCCCTCGGCTACCTTTCTGACATGTACATTGAAATGGCCGAGGACGCCCTCAAAAAAGGCGAAGAGTATCCGGCAACAAAATACTCTGCAAAGGCAGAGGAAATAAGGCAGGTGTGCATTTCAGTTTTCGGAAAAGCCCCTGAGCAGGAATACTACAAGGGCACGCAGTTCAAGATTGAGAGGGCAAGAACAGCCCTGCCAATTGAGCAGATTATGCAGATAGCCCAGGTGTGCGCCTCAAACATCCAGCCAGACCAGGAGATTGTCCAGGACCCAAAGGAAATTATATCAGCTATCAACGAGCTTTTCAGAATACACCCTAGAATAGGGGTTGAAACAAAGCTTCTTGACGTTCTGAAAAAGAAATTTTCCCAACTAAAGGACAAACCCCCGAAGCTTGAAGGGGTTTATGAAATACTCCTGCTTTTGAAAAACGTAAACGAGATACAGCGCGTTTTCGCAGAAGAGCAGCAGAAACCGACGAAAAAATCAGCAAAGAAAGGGCGCGGAAAAAGGAGCGAACCTTCAAAGCCCGCGCACCCGCGGGCCTCTTCAAGGTTTTAGATTTTGCTGGAGCAGTCTGTTTAACTTATGCGCAGGCAGATAAAATCAATAGATTTATATATGTGCATGCGCATATGCATACATATAAGTTGCAATTGGTGGTTAAATGGTAAAAGTCATCTCGCTTTCAGAAGAAGCCTACAAAACGCTCTCCGATCTCAAGAACAAGAGCGACTCATTTTCAGATGTAGTGCTAAAAATAGGCAAAAAATCTGAAAAAGAACCGATAACAGATTTTGCGGGCAAATGGGTCGGCAGCAAGGAAGAAACAGACAAGATTTTTAAGGAAATTGAGAAAGGGAGAGAAAAATTTAAGCTCCGCTCATTTGAAATATAAAAGAAGGGAAGTAAAAAATGGTCTGCTTGGATACGAATATTTTAATAGGGCTGCTGCGCGGCGATGAAGCAATCAAAAAAGAGCTGAAAGAGCTTTACGTTAAGGGGGAGAACTTGTCAACAACGCCTCTCAACGCGGTTGAACTTTATCATGGCGCTTTCAAATCAGGAAAAGCTGAAAATTACATGGCCGTAAGGAGGCTGCTTGACAATTTGACACTGCTTAATTTTGACAGAAGCGGCTCTGAAATTGCCGGAAAACTTCTGAATTCTCTTGAAAAAGAGGGCCAGAAAATCGGCGATTTTGACACGGTTATTGCGGCAATTTCAATCGCA
>JAZDJV010000082.1:0-4259 GCA_043803585.1 Microcaldota archaeon
ATTCATTTTCATTTCCTTCACAGGAGCCGAGAGTCGGCGGGGGGGAAATTATTGAGAGAATAAATGCCCCTGAGCGGAAAATAACTGTCATTCAGAAAAAACAGGCGCCCTCTGCAGTGCCTGCGCAGCAAGCCGGGAAGAAAAGCTTTTTCAGCGGATTTTTCTACAAGAAATCTGCGGCGCCCGCCCCTGCAAAATCAGGGAAGAACCTTTCCGCGCCTGTGAGAGACGCGATTAAAGAGATTGAATCAGGCAAAGCAGGGTACAGGCCGGCTGCGCCAGGCAAAGCGCCAGCTCTCAGGGCCGCTCTTTCGACAGCCAAATCAGCCGCCTCTCCTGCAAAATCATCGCCGTCTTCGGCGCAGATGAAGACAGACGAGCTTGTCGAGCAGGCAAAAGTTAGCATGAGCAACAAGGCAGGCAAAAGCATTGCAGACGGGGGGATTATGTCCTGGCTGCTCGGCGTGCCCAAGAAGCCGGAGTCTGCGGCAAGTTCATATTCATCATCAGGAATGTCAGGAGCTTCTGGGGGCCAGCCTGCTGAGCTTGATAAATTCATGAAATCAGCAGGCGAAAGCAGCAGGCCAGAAAGAGCAAGGGCTTCAAGAAAGGGGGCGGAAGAGAACAAACCCGAGAAAAAGAAAGAGGTTGAAAAGCCGAAGCGGGGCTCTGATAATGAACAGGAAACTGTTCAGAAAAAAGAGCTGCCTGCGCTTGAAGAATTTTCACTTGAAGAAGGCGGAGAAGAATCAGGCCTTGACCTGAGCGACCTTAACACCGCCTCCGATATCTCGGAGCTTGCAGAGCTCGGCGACATGGAAAACCTTGAGAGCTCGGAGCTGGGCGAGGAATTTTCGCTCGACAATCTGGCCGGCGTTTCAAAGGCAAAGGAAGTTGAGAAAAAGAAGGGCATGGGCTGCCCGCAGTGCGGAGCCACAAAAGGAATCGTAATTTACTGCCCTTACTGCGGATCGGGGTTCTGCTCAGACTGCTCGGGAAAAGTCGAGCGCAGGAACGACCTTGTCATGTACAAATGCGCCACGTGCAAAAAAGAAGTTCTGGTAAAAGCGTGAAAATAATTCTTCGGATTTTTTATTTGCCAATCAAGCTTTTTTTGTCACGTACGGGAAGGCGAACAGATTGTCAGATACGTGCAGCGGAGGCCTGACCAGATCGACTTTCAGCCTGCCCTCGTCGTCAAGGAACTCCTCTTTCACGTGGATTTTCACGACCCTGCCGAGTATCATGATATGGTCCCCGCACTTCTTTGTGTCCTCGACGTAGCATTCAAAAGAAACCGCGCATTCAGTCAGCACAGGCGGGCCGACTATGTCAGATTTTTTCGTTTTCAGCCCTGCGCGCTCTATTTTTGACTCCTCTTCGCTCCACCTTCCGCCGGCAATCCACAGCTTGTCAAGCATTTTCTCGGTCGGAAGGTTGACGACAAACTCTTTTTTCTGCATGATGTTCCAGTAGGAATGCTTGTTCAAGCCGACGCTTATCATCAGCATCGGCGGGTCGAATGAAACCGGGGCTGTGAAAGAAAAAGGGGCGACGTCAGCCCTGCCCTTTGCGTCGACTGTTGTCACTAAAACAGTTATTCTCGGCACCATAAGCTTCCAGAAATCCTTGGCATTCACCTGCCTGTCAGCAGGCGCAGGCTCCTGGATTTTTACTGCAGTTTTTCGCATAAAGAAATAAGGGAATGTCCGAATATATTACTTTCTGGGCTGTCAGCCCCGCGGGCTCACCCAAGCACAAGCACGTGCGTCTCCACGTCAGCCTGCATTCCGCAGCCGTGCCCAAGGTCTTTCGCGTTTTTCACCCTGGCCTCGTCGACGTATTCGATCTGGATTCTTGTCGTGAAAAGCTCGTTTTCGTCAAACTCGCGCGGAACCGTTCTCCAGTAATCCTGCTTGATGTCCTTCACTTTCCCCATCAGCCCGGCTACGCCCCTTCTCATGTCAGCTTTGCTGAGGTTTGTCACAAAAACAAGGTCGCCCTTTTTAAGCTTTTTTCCGATTACTGCGTGGTCGGCGCTGCACAGCTCAAATGTCTTGATGCCGTGCCTTGAAAGGTCGCACATTTCGTTGTAGTCAATCCCGGTTATCGCATAAAGATTGTGTTTCCCCATTAATCTGTCCATTTATTTTCCCTCCGTTAAACGTAATCAGGCGCGCTTATCCATACATAGGGACTTCAACTTCGCCTTTCTTGTAGCCGCTGTCCATTTTCTTGACCTGGTTCACCAGCTGGCTCATTTTTTCCTCGATTTTGCCGGCCTCTGACCTGAGCTCCTTTGTGTCAATCGCCAGGCCGAACATTTTTTTAAGGTCGTCAATTATTTTCGCCGCCGCATTCGGGTCAGGGTATCCGTATTTTGACTCGACCAGCAGCGACGCCGCGGGGTAATTTTCAACAGCAGCCTTTGCCACGATTATTCCCGACACGCCTGTCGTGACGCCTTCTTTTATCATTTTCACGCCCTTTCCTGTCAGGTAATTGTAAATCTCGTCATTGGACGCTATTCCGTAAGTCCCGGGCTTTTTTATCTCCTGGTTCGCGCTTGTCATCCCGGCTATTGAAATTATCTGCTTTATGCCGGTTTCTTTCGCGAACGCCAGTATTTTTTCGGCGAATTCGTGCACAGCAATGCTCGGCACCATGAATTCGGCAATCAGCACGCAGAAATCCTTCTCAGGATCCTTGTAAATCCTGGCAGGGAAGTAAGGCTTGCCCTCGTGGACAGTAGCCATTGGAGGGAACCTGTCGCAGTAAACATGCCCGATAGGCGCCATTTTTCTCTTTTCGATTATGTATCCCGCCGCGATTGTTCCGACTAATCCCACGCCCGGGAATCCTAAAAGTAAAGTGTAATTTTTCAGGCTGTATTTCTTGTCAAGAACGATTTCAAGCTTCATTTTCAATTCACTCTGCGCTGCACTACGAAGAACGGGTATTTAAAAGATGGTTTGGTCAATAGCACCCATGAAAGAAGTTTCAGCAGGAGAAGCTTTCAGCAAATTCAAGCCGGAAAGCTGTGTTTTTGTGATTTCCGCGGATAAAACAGGCAAACCGAGCGGTATGATTGCCGGCTGGAATATGAAATGCTCTTCAGAGCCGCCGATGTTTGCGGTTTCCCTGCAGAAAAGAGGCTACACGCACAAGCTTATTCAGCAGAGCGGGGAGTTCGTGATAGCCGTGCCGAATAAAAAATTAGAAAAAGAAGTCATCTTTTTCGGGACAAAGCACGGAAATGAAGTGGATAAGTTCAAAGAATCCAAGATTGCGCCTGCAAAAGCAAAATTTGTGAAACTGCCGCTAATTAAGGATGCAACTGTCAATTTTGAATGCAAACTTGAGAAAGAAATCGATTCAGGGGACCACATTATTTTTATCGGCAAAATCCTCGCCTCTTACATAAATGACAGCAAAATTTTGCTGAATATGGGAAAGACAGCTGGCAACCGGATATTTGAAGAGTTTTAGTTCTGAAATAGCCGGCGAAAAGCTTAAATATTTCAAAAAACACAGTAATGCTGAGGTAATGCTATGGAATTATCGCAGGTTTGCGTGAAACTGCCACCTCAGCTGAAGAAGCAGGCTGACGGGCTGGTGAGAAAGGGTTATTTCAAAACAATATCCGAGCTCATGACAGCGAGCCTGCGGGAGAAAATTGAAGATTATAGAAAGCCCGACCCCGTGAAAACAGCAAGAGCGGCGAAGAAAGCGGTCTGGGAAGAATATATGAAAAAAGGTAATGGAGATCCGGAGCTTGCAACAACTATAATGATGAAAGAAGCAGAGGAAGAATACAAGAAAGACCCGGAGTTTTGGGGGCTAAAGTAGCTCTTTCGGGCGATAAACTCTTAAATTAATTTTTTCAGCTATTGCAAACCAATGTTTGTCGTAGCTGACTGGTTTTGCCTTTGTCTTTTTTGCTATCTGCAAATGAAGGCAATCATCAAAGCCGAATTCCAAAAATTCATTCTGTTTCAGGGCAATTTGCCTGTCTTCTTCTCCGTAAGCAACTCCAAAACACAGACCTGTTTTGTACATTTCATTTTTTGCTCTTTCGTATTCTTCATAAAATCCTTGATTTCTCATCTCCTTTATGTGAACATAACTGACAACAATTGATTCTTTTTCCCTTTCAAGCTTCTCAAACAGCGCTTTTGCTTCGCGTGCTGCCTGTGCTTTTCGTCGAGAAAAGCAATCCATACGCAGGTGTCGAAATAGTATATAGACGCGTCACTCAT
>JAZDJV010000083.1:0-4343 GCA_043803585.1 Microcaldota archaeon
TTTTTCAGCTCTTTTATTCTTTCTGTGTCAGCGCCCCCGGCGTCCGCGCCTTTCAGCGTTTTTCTGGCCTCGCCGATGTTTGATTTCACAATCTGCGCAGGCCCGCTCTCTGAAATGCTCTCTTCCCCCGATCGCCTTGCGATTTCATCGGTCTTTTCGGAGATTTTGTCGATGTGCTTTTCAGCGCCCCTGCCGCTCATTTTTCCGCCCAGCTCATTGCAGTTTTTATGCAGGTCTGAAAGCAGTTTCTCCATCTCGCCGTCCTTTTCAACGACAGAAACTTTCCTGTCAATGGAGTCAAGAAGCGCGATTATTGTTGCGAGCTGTTTTTCATTTCTTCCCCCGATGTCAGCGCCCTCCGAAGCGAGGCGGTCCTCAAGCTCGTGGATCATCTCGCGCACGTCAGCCATCTGCTGGACAAGCAGGGCCCTTGTGCTCTGCCTTTTGAAGCTTGTGATGCTCTCCTCTATTCTCGCGAATTTCTCTTTCATATAGTTGAATTTCTGCATGTCGGAAATGGGGTACCTTTTTGTCCATTCGCTTATTTTCCTGACCTCAGCTTCAATTTCGCTGAGCTCCTTCATCACATCAACCATCTTCTCCTTTTCCGCCGCGTCAAGGCTGGAAGCCAGGTCAATGTGCTTCCTTATCTTCTCAAGCCCGGCCGCGTCCTCCTCGATTTCGCTTATCTTCCCCTTTATGTCCGTTTCCCTGGCGATTTTCCCGGTCGAAATCAGGTGGCTCACGGCGTCGAGCTTTGATTCAAGCGAGCCGAGCTTCAGCTGGAGCGTGTCAATATTTGTCTTGCTGGACAGCGTTTTTTCGATGTTCTCCTCGTCCTTGCCTATCTTCTCGACTTTTACCGCAAGCTTGGAGATGGATCCGTTGAGCTGGTCCATGTCGTTTCTTATAAGATTAAGGGAATTCGTGATTTCCTCTGGCGCGGTTGTCGTCACCAGCGCCTCCATTGTCTGGATTTCGTGCTCCAGGTCATTTACTTCCTGCTTCAGCGAGCTAATCTGCGCGTCATGCGGCATTTTCTCAAGGGTCGCCTGGAGCTCGGACATTTTTTTCTGCGTTTCAGAAATAGAATCCTTCTGGTCGCTGCTGATTTTTCCGAAGCTTTCCTGGTCTTTCAGCTGTTTTTTCAGGTAGTCAATTTCTTCCATGATCTGAATCTGCGACTTGGCAAGCGATTTAAGCGTGCCTTCAATTTCCTCGTCGCCCTGCTCCTCAGAAGCCTCAATAAGGGCGTCCATCAGATAGTCGACTTTGTCAGCCAGTTTCTTGTTCTGGCGCAGGGCCACTTTCACCATGTCCTCAAGCTCGCGCTGCTTGTCGTAGCCTTCAAACATCTTCTTGTTCTGGGCGGATTTCTCAAGCCCGTCAATCTGCTTGCGCAAATCCTGTTGGCTTTTTCTGAGCTTGTCAATCTCTTCGTCCATGCGGGAGAATAATCAGCAGTAGTTTATATAGATTATTTCCGCGCCTTTCTGGCTATGTATTTGATCCAGATAACCCAGAATCCGAGCGCAGCCACAATCAGAAGCACCCTCCACAGGAAGGAGTGCATGAAGAACAAATTGTCAGCGCTCCCGTAATACCCCGCCGCGACTGTTATCACAAGCCTGACGATGTTAACGAGGTACATCAAAGGCACGAAAATTGCGAGGCCAACAAGCCTGTTTTTCATGCTTGCGCGCGGGTACGCGAAAATCAGCGCCGCAATCGCGAACATCCCTATCCAGCCCACGCATTCAGGTATTATGTCAATGATAATCCCTTCGCCCAGCGAAGTTGTAAGGAATATCGTGTGCCCGAGCTGGGAGGTGTTTATCCCGAAGGCGTTCAGCACCGCATTTGTCTGCTGCGCCACGAGTATGCGGTCATCCATCACTCCCTCTTTCAGCTGAAAAAAAGCCGCCAGCAGGAATCCGAATAGCGCGATGATGGCGGTAAATTTCAGGACGCTTTTCAGAAATTTATCGTTCTGCCACCACACGGTTCCGGTGGTTTTCTTCGCCTTCCTTGTTTTTCTACTGCGCATGCTTTAGCTATTCATCAGATGTTTAAAAACAGATTTCTTTCAGTTTTGTTAAGAATTTGTTTTATAAGACTTTTTATTTTTCCATACGCCAGAACAGATGCCCATTATAATTCCTACTATACCCATTAAAGCAATGGGTATCATTGATGCATTAATAAAATCTGTTTTAAATTTGTTTGCCGCTAAATCAGAGAAAAAGATATAAGTAAGGATAGAAGCCACGAGAAATATTACCGTAAAAAGTATGGCCCGCTCTTTTTTTATTATTATCACAATTACGGCATGAGCTCTTCGTACCAGGACGGTTGCTCTTTTTTGGCGACAGGCACGATTTCTTTCATCACGTGCTGCGCAAGCTTCGAGTCAATTTCATAATGGTTGCCAACTCTCTTTATCAGGCCGACTGCTTCAAAGCGGTTCACGTCCTGCTCAGCTTTTTTGCCTATGTGGAAATACATGTCGCTTATCTGCGCGTCCCCCTTGTCAATTATGTACATGAGCGCCTTTGTCGCGTATTCCTTCTCCTTTGTTTCTGACAGAAGGGCGCGGAGCGATTTTACAACGCTCTTTTTCTCGGTCGACAGCACAAAAGACGGATGCCCGCACGAATTGCAGAATTTCCAGCCTTCAAAGTTTTCGTTCTTCAGCATCACCTGCAAACCTGAGCCGCATTCGGGGCAGTGTATAGTTTTCATAATCAGCACAATCCTCGCAAAATTCTTACTCATCAGAAGTTTAAAAAACCCTCACAGCTAATATACTGCTCTATGGCAGGAATCAGTCACCAGGAAATCGAGGCAAAATGGCAGAAGAAGTGGCTTGAAGCCGGGTTGGGCAAGGTGAATGTTGGCGACAAATCAAAGCCGTCATTTTTCATGCATTTCGCCTACCCCACGGTTTCAGGGTATCAGCACGTCGGGCACATGCGCGGATATTCCTACACCGACATGGTGTGCAGGTACAAAAGGATGGCCGGACACAATGTTTTTTTCCCTGTCGGCAGCCACGCAAGCGGGAATGCGATGCTGGGTTTTGCCAAGAAAATCGAGCGCAATGACCAGAAATTCATCGATTACTTGCTGAGCAACGGCTATCCCAAGGAAAAATTAAACGACATGAAGAACGCGAACAAGGCGGTTGATTATTTCAACGAGAATTACAAGCAGAACTGGAAAATCATGGGGTTTATTCCTGATTTTGATTCATTCACCTGCACAACTTATCCTGACTACGGAAAATTCATCGAGTGGCAGTTCAGAAAGCTGAAGGACAAGGGCCTGCTGATTCAGCAGCCGTATTTCGCAACGTTCTGCCCGAACTGCGGCCCTGTTTCAGTCGACCCCGCGGAAATGGACGTGAGCAAGGGCGGAAGCGCCGAGAAGCACGAGTACACTCTGATAAAATTCAGGTTTGAAAAAGACGGGCAGTACATCATCGCAGCCACGCTGCGCCCAGAGACAATGTACGGCCAGACAAACCTGTGGGTCGACCCGAATGTTGAATATGTAAAAGCAAAAGTCGGCGGCGAAATTTGGGTATGTTCTGCGCAGTGCGCAGAGAAACTGAAGAACCAGAAAGAGAAAGCTGAAGTTGTTGGAAAAATAAAAGGCGCTGAAATGCTCGGCAAAAAAGCGCACGCCCCTTCTGTTGAAAGGGACATCCTAATTCTGCCTTCAAAATTCTGCGACCCCGCGGTGGGCACAGGAATCGTGACTTCAGTGCCGTCAGACGCGCCGTATGACTGGATGGCTCTTTATGACCTGCAGAGAAACGAGCCGGAATGCAGAAAGTATGGAATCAACCCTGCCGAGGTCAAAGCTCTGAAGCCGATACCGATTATTGAATCAAAAGACTACGGCAATCTGCCTGCAGTGAAAATCTGCGAGCAGATGAAGATAAAAGACCAGAACGACCCGAAGCTCGAGGAGGCCACAAAACTGATTTACAAGACAGGGTTCCACACAGGCGTTCTGAACGGCAGCTGCGGAGAATACGCGGGCCAGGCAGTTGAAAGAGCAAAGGAGAGCATGAAGCAGAAGCTGATTGACGCCAGCCAGGCTGACGTGATGTATGACCTGTCAGAGGAAGTTATCTGCAGATGCGGAAAGCCCGTCACGATAAAAATAGTTCCAGACCAGTGGTTCATCAACTACGCCGACAGGCAGGTTACAAAGGATTCAAAAGAGCACGCAGAGACGATGAACATCATGCCTGACGACTACAAGCGCAACATGCCGGGCGTTCTTGACTGGTTCAAGGAAAGGGCGGCCACAAGGCTCGGAAACTGGCTCGGAAC
>JAZDJV010000084.1:0-4011 GCA_043803585.1 Microcaldota archaeon
ATGAAGCCACGAGTGCCTTCACTTTCGCGTCTTCAGCTTTTTCTCCTGCCGCTTCAACTATCTTTTTTACGCCTGCCTCGTCCACAGCCTTTCCGGCTGAGTGAAGCATTAACGCTGCGTACACGTATTCCATGTGTTGACCTCCGTTAGCATTAACCTGTATACCCTTTTCCGGCAAGGATACTTTTCAAAGCATTTGCTCCTGCCGCTTTTCTGCCTAGTATCAGCCCCACAGTTTTCTTGTTCATTATTCCGGCGTTCACAGCCAGATTGAAAGCCTGCAGATGGGCTTTTGTTATCATAAGGTTTATCGACTGTTTTGTTGGGTATCCCGCGTTCACAGCCAGATTTATCGCGCCTGATATGCATGATTTCAGGTTCTGCGCAAACTGCTCCTCGTCTATGTTGAGGACATCAGGCAGGTAGATTATGCCTTCCTCCATTATTGCCATGACATTAATGCCGATTTCAACAGGCATTATGCCGAGCTTTGAAAGCGCCCCCGCGGCCTGCTCTGTGATCACCTGCCCCTTTTTCGTCACAGTTGAATCGCTGCTCACCACGATTTTGCCTTTGTCAATTTTGCAGTCAACCTTGGCCATCTTCAGCTCTGACAGGGCGGGTCCGACAGGCAGGTCAGTTGCCCCTTCCGGAATTACAAGGTCCTTTTCAGCTATCATTCCGGCTCTTGCAGCCGCCTTTCCTCTGTTCCTCTTCAGGAACCGGTAAAGTTTGAACGGATTTTCGTTCGATACTATGATGCCCGATGGGCCGTCAATGTAATTTTCAAGCTCCATAATTTTTTTGTCCCCGAGGGCCTCGAACGCCTTTGTTATGAACACCGAGCGCGCGACTGTTATGTCGGCCTTGCCTCTGAGTTTTTTCTTTATCTCCTGAAATTGCGATGAAGGGAGGTCGCGCAGGCTTATCACGCCCACGACCTTTTTGCCTTTGACAAGACTGATTATGTCTTCAACTGACCTCTTCTTCCAGTCAGCTACAATCGGCTCGTAGTCACCGATTTTTCTGTGCTTCTCGTCAATTGGCTTCATCTGAATCACTTATTTAAGATCAACTTTGACTATTGGACCCATCGTGGTCTTCACGTACATTGATTTTATGTTCCCTTCCTTGTTCGGGAGCTTGTTTATGATTGAGCTTATCACAGCTGTTCCGTTCGCGGCAAGGTCCTCATTGGACATCTCTTCTGTTCCTATTGAGGTGTGAATGGTAGGCAGGTATTTTCCCTTCTGCTTTATCGTAACCTGGTTTTCAAGAGCTTTCATCATAGGCTGGAGCTTCGCAGTCGCAGGCACAGGCCTAGGCATTCTGTCCCTCGGCGCAAGCACCTGGCCCATGTTCTTACCGACCAGAGCCATTAAGTCGGCCTGGCAGAGGAACACGTCGATTTCAGACGCGAGCTTTTTCAGGGCCTTCTTGTCCTTGCTGTATTTCTCGACGTCCTGTTTTGAAAGAACCTTTGCGTCAAGCCCCCTGGCCTGAACAAGCAGCTCGTCGCCCACAATGAGCCCGACTTTCACGCCCTTTCCTCTTCCCTTGGGGAGCAGAATGGTCGTGTTTATCCTGCTGTCTGGCTTTGAAAAATCAATGTTCTTGAAATTCATTATCAAGTCCACTGACTGGACAAACTTTCTCTTCTTAGACTTAGATTTGATTTCTTCAATTGCCTGTGATATGTTCATCTTGACTCACTAGAATTTCCCACTGGCCGGACCCCCGGGCAGTCTGGAAGTGATTATAATTGTGCCTGAGCTGGTTTATAAACTTTGTTTATTTATCTCATTACTTTTCTAGCTTTCGGCTTCTTCTCTTCTTTTCCGAGTTTTTTCTCAGGCTTGGCTTCCTCAGTCTTTGCCCCCTCGGCAGCCGGAGCAGCAGCTTCGCCTTCGGCAGGCGCAGCAGCCGGAGCAGCTTCCTCGGCCTTTATCTCGATCTTGTATTTAGCGCGCATCTCAGTAAGCTCTTTTTCAGAAGGCATTTTAAGCTCTTCTTTGCCTTCTATCTTCAAATCGTGCTTTCCCTCGTCGATTTCTTTCATGACGTCGCGCGGGTCTTTTCCGTCAATAAGTATGCCCATTGGCACGCAGGAGCCGACAACTTCCTTTACCTGCGCTCTTTTTGTCTTCGCAAGCATCGAGTCCGACTTGCTTCTGGCTATCTTGATTATCTGGTCGATTTTTATGTCTCCGGCCTTCATTTCCTTTGCTTTCGGAGAGCCAATCGGAATTCCGAGCTCCTTTTTGATAAGCGCCGAAACAGAAGGCGTTCCGACTTCTATCGTGTAAGTTTTTTCAGCGGGATTTGCAATGATTTTGACAGGGACAGATATGCCTGCGAAAGCTTTTGTCTTTTCGTTTATCTCGGCGACGACTTTTCCGGCGTTTATGCCCATCGGCCCGAGCGCAGGCCCTATTGGCGGCCCTGCATTCGCTTTTCCGCCTTCAATAATCGCGCTTATGATTTTTTCTGACATGTTATCATCGTCTGCTGGATTTTATTTCACTTCGTCTGTCTGCGTTACAATCCTGACGTTAGAAGCGTTTACGGTGATAGGTATCGGGACTGCGGATTCAATGATTTCAACAGTGATTTTGTCCTTGCCCTCGTCAACGCGGATGACTTTTGCCTTTTCCCCTTTAAATGCACCGCTGGTCAGCTCGACAATCGAGCCCCTCTCAATGCCTGCGGTCAACGGCTTGACCTCGAGGAAGTGCTCAACTTCCTTCATTCCCATTTCGCCTCTCACAAGCCCGCGCACGTGCGGCACTTTGTAAATGAGCTTTTTGACTTCAGTTTGGTTCGGAGCTTCAATAAGCATGTATCCCCTGAGCGTGTCAATTATCATTATGCAGTGGACTTCGTAGCCCTCGCGCTTCATTTTAGTCTGAAGCAGGTCTGCCACTATCTTCTCCTGTCCGATTGTGGTTCTTATTCCAAACAGCATTTGTATTCCTCTTTTTTTGATTGAACTTTTTTCTTTGAGCATTTGGCTTCAAAAAGCAAATGCGATTTTGCGCGCAGCGCAAAAGTTTGAGCGTGTGCTGCGCACGTTGCAATCTGCATATGTGCGCAGACATTTCAGTGCACATACCACTCCCTTGATGTGCACTGCAAACATCAGCGCGATTGATTTAACAGGAAAAAGTTCAGCCCATTCCACCTGTTGCATATATTATGACGTATTTTATGGTTTCCATTATGTACCCGATTACGCCGATGAGAATTATTCCGAGCCCGGTGATTTTTGCTACTGTCCAGAACTCCTCTTTCTTCGGCTTTGTTGCCAGCCTCAGCACCCTGATTGAGCTGTTGATGAACCCTTTTACGTCAATTTTCATGAGAATCACTCGCCGTGATTTCAGTAAATAACATATATGATATCAGGAAAGGGATTTAAAAAGGTTTGTTTTTGAGCGCAGTTTGAGCAGGCGTTTTATTTCACGTAATCAATGTCCAGCCCCGGCTCAATCATCTGGCCTTTTTCCATGTCCAGATACGGGACTTTTCCGCCGGCAATCAGGACCATCACGCTGATTGATTTCTTGGGCATGTCCTCGCTTATCATCGCCCCCCAGATTATGTGGGCATTGTGGTGTATTTTTGATGCCACTGCTTCGCAGATGACTTCAGCCTCGCGCAGGGTCATGTCAGCTCCGCCCATTACGTTTATCAGCGCTCTGTCTGCCTCCGAGACGTCGACGTCAAGAAGCGGCGAATTCAGGGCCTCTTCAACTGCCTCCAGCGCCCTTGATTCGCCCTTTGCGTCTCCGCTTGATTCGCCGAGTCCAATCATCGCGGCCCCGCCGTTGCTTAATATTGTCCTCACGTCCGCGAAGTCGAGGTTGACCAGCCCCGGCTTTGTAATCAGCTCAGTCACGCCTTTGACTGCGTTTGAAAGCACTTCGTCAGCAACCTTGAACGCCGCATTCAAAGGAAGTTCGGGCACTATTTCAAGCAGTTTGTCGTTTGGAATGACAATGACAGTGTCGC
>JAZDJV010000085.1:0-5101 GCA_043803585.1 Microcaldota archaeon
AACCTTTTTAAAGGTTATTTAAAGCGTTTTTAACCCTCTCTCGTAAAATGGAATACAGGAACTGCCCGACACCCCCGCACTTCCAGTGAAGCCTTGATAGGGCTCCATTGGGCAAACGGGGCTGTTTCCTGCCTCCTTTTCACTGATTTTCAGACTGACTGGTTAAAACTGGTTGGAACTGAATTGCATGAAAAAGTGAGCGAAATCATTATATACAAGGACGTTAACAATAGTTAACAGGGATAAAAGAGGATAAATATGACGAGCGTGCTTGCAGCCACAAGGCTGGCAAACCGGGAAGAACAGCTTATCGGCAAGGTGGTAGCCAGCGGGCTTTACATGAACACTTCGGAGTTCATCAGAGAAGCTGTGCGCGAAAAGCTCGCGCGCATGGGCGAAACAAAGGTAGTCGTCATTCGCGAAATTGACAAGAAGCAGGCGAAAGACGAGATTTATGATTATTTCAAAAACCACCCGGGCTCGTATGTTTCAGACGCGGCAGACGCCCTCGGCATTGACATTGAGCTGGCTTTCGAAGCTGCCAATGAACTGCTGAACAAAGACAAGAAGGTTGAAAAAAGTGCAGCTTACTGAAATCGATAGCAACACTGCGGAAAAGGACGGGGAATAATGCAGCTTATTGAAATAGGCGACAGCGTCGCAGGAAAAAAACTGATTGCAGTCGGCCGGGACATCGGCAGAGTGGCTGTGATTGCCGGAACTTCCGACCACCGCGCGCAGAGAATTGACATCCGCGGAAAGCCCGCGAAATGCTTTATTGACATTCCCCTGAAAGCAGTGGAATGAATCATTTCTTTATTTTTCTAAAAAGATTCCACTTCGAAGGGGACCTTACCTTGTGGAGTTTTGTTAAAACCATTCTGTCGGGATTATTAAGATCATGCCGGAATCCCGCATTGATATAAGCTTGCGAAGACCACGGCCTATGCTGCGTATCCGAACTTATCCATAATTCCAGGGTATCAACGCCTTCGTCTTTGAGTCTTTGCTTTATCTGTTCAAGCATAACTGTGGCAAGTTTTGCGTTTTGGAAGTTGGGGTTTACTGTTAAATCCACCATTTCTGCTTTTTCCCCCTCGATGGTGCACACGGAAGTGGCTATAGGTCTTTTTGTAACCGGGTCAACCCATGAAAGAAGATGCGCGTTTCCTGTAACTTTCTCGTTGAGAACAACTTTCTCGCCTTTAACCATAATTATCTTCGCTTTTCTTTTTTCTTGTATCTCCTCTCTCTTGATCCCCTTCATGCGTTTTTGTTGGCCTTGGATTTTTTGCCTTTGTTTAATCATAATTGTATTCAGCTGGCGAAGTATTTAAATGGGGTTTGTCTCAAAACCGCGCGGGCGCAGGTGAAAACCAATCGCCAGCCGGCTAAATTCTGACGAACAGCAACTCTTATAAACCGCGCGATGCACAACAAAAATGTGGTAAAGATGAGAAGGGATTCACTTCCTAGCTAAACAGAAATTCTTGTCCAGTTCCACCTCTGATTCTTTGAAAACAAAAAAAAAGAGTTAGTGAAAACAATGGGCTCGTCGGCTAGCTTTCTTTCAGCCCTACGAGGCTGAGAGACTAAAATGGTTTAGGCTTGCAGCTTAGGGAGCTGTCGACCTGAGTTCAAATCTCAGCGGGCCCATTTTATACTAAATACGGATAAGCATACACCAGCAGGGAATGAACAGCATGCCTGAAAAATTCGAGTATGACAAGCAGAAGAATTTCAGCGAGTGGTACACAGAGGTACTGAAGCAGGCCGAACTGATTGACCAGAGATATCCTGTCAAGGGTTTCATCGTGCACAGGCCCATGGCGACCATCTGCGAAAATCTTATGTACGAGATTTACGAGCGCGAGCTCCAGAAAACAGGGCACAAACCAGCGATGTTTCCGGCCGTGATTCCCGAGTCGTTTTTTGAAAAAGAAAAGGAGCATGTCGAGGGCTTTGCCCCGGGCGTGTTTTGGGTTACAAGGGGCGGAGACGAAAGAGAGTTTGAAGAAAAACTCGCTCTTAGGCCCACAAGCGAAACCGCGATGTACAGCATGTACGCGCAGTGGATACGCTCGTACAAGGATCTGCCTTTGAAAATATACCAAAGATGCCAGGTGTGGAGATACGAAACAAAAGCCACAAGACCTCTGCTCAGAGGGAGAGAATTCTACTGGATAGAATCGCATGACTGCTTCGCAACTGCTGAAGAAGCTGAAAGGCAGGTGCTTGAAGACATAGAAACGACCGAGAAGGTCATTCGCAGAGAGTTCGGCGTTCCATTTTACTTTTTCAAGAGGCCTGAATGGGACAAATTCGCCGGCTCGGTGTACTCTTTTGCGTGCGACGTGCTGACGCCTGACGGAAAGGTGGTCCAACAGCCTTCAACGCATTATTACGCACAGAAATTCTCGGAGCCGTTCGGCATAAAATTTGAGGACAAAGACGGCAAGGAAACTTATGTTTATCAGACAACTTACGGGCCTGCGATTTCAAGGATACTTGCGTCCGTGATTTCAACGCACGGAGACAACAGAGGCTTGAGGCTGCCCTGGTCAATCGCGCCTTACCAGGTTGTGATTGTGCCTATTACAAAGAAGGAGAGCACGATTGAAGTGCTGAAATACGCCACAAAAATATTCAGTCACCTTCGCAAGCGGGAAATAAGAGTCGAGCTTGACGAATCTGACAAGAGGCCGGGCGAGAAGTTCTACCATTGGGAGCTCCGCGGAGCCTGCGTACGCTTTGAAATCGGCGGAAAGGAGGCCGAGGAACGAACAATAACTGCAGCGCGCAGAGACAATGGAAAAAAGGAAAAAATAAGCGAAGAGCAGCTTGACACTTACCTTAACAACATCGGAGACAAAATTCTTGAAAGCCTGCGCAAGGAGGCTGACGAGCACTTCAAAGGCAACATTCACAGCGCGTCAACAACTGCCGAAATAAAAAAAGCCCTTGACGTGGGCGGATTTGTGCGCATTCCTTTCTGCTCGCGCGACGCGGACGGAACAGCCTGCGCAGAGCAGCTAAAAGCTGACACAGAGGGCGGCCAGGTGCGCGGCACTCTGCACGGAAAAGACGAAACGCCTGCGGTGGGGGACAAGTGCCCCGTGTGCGGAAAACAGGCGAAAGTGATTGTTTACGTTGCGAAATCGTATTAAATGGTTATAACAGGTATTAATGTGATGAATATGGCGGACGATAAAAAAGCCGGTCAGGGGATGCCTGAATCAAAGCTCAAGGAGAAGCAATGGAACACCGAGCTTGAGCAGCAGCTTTTTGAGAAACAGCGCAGCGAAGGGCTGTACAAGTTCGACAAAACGAGCAAGAAAGAGGTTTTTGTGATTGATAATCCGCCTGTTTACACAAGCGGGGAGTGGCACATAGGGGGAGTTTCATCATACACTCTGATTGACGCAGCCGCGCGCGCTGAAAGGATGAAAGGCAAAGAAGTGCTGTTTCCATTTTCGCTTGACAGAAATGGCATAAACATAGAGAGGACAATCGAAAAGAAGACCGGAAAAACAATCCACGAATTTGACAGGCAGGAATTCAACGAAATGTGCAGAAAAGAGATCAGCCTGTATTCAGATGAAATCATAAAAATTGCAAAAATAATCGGGGTATCCGCTGAATTTGACGATCATACTATTTACTACGAAACAGACTCGCCTGAGTACAGGTATTTCACCCAGAAGTCTTTCAAAGAGATATGGGACAAAGACCTTGTCGCAGAACAGCTCAGGCCCAACAGTTACTGCCCTCACTGCAGAACAATAATCGCAGAAGCTGAGGTTTTCTACGAAGAGCTTCCGATGACTTTGAACCACATGAAATGGAAGGTGGCTGGCTCGGACGAAGAAATTGAAATAGCCACAACAAGACCGGAGCTCCTGTGCGCCTGCGGGGCCGTGCTTTTCCATCCTGACGACGAAAGATACAAACATCTTGAAGGAAAGCAGGCCTTGCTTCCGATTTACGGAAGAAAAGTTCCGATAAAAGCCCATCCAGCTGCGAAGCCCGAATTCGGCTCAGGAATACTGATGGTCTGCTCTTTCGGGGACACGACAGACGTGCAGATATTCAGAGAGCTTGCGCTCAAGCCGGTTATGGCAATTGACATTGAGGGAAAAATGACAGAAGAAGCGGGAAAGTACAAGGGCATGTTTGTGAAAGACGCAAGAAAGGCGATAACAAAGGATATGCTCTCGGAAGGAATGATAATAGAACAAGAGCAGGGAAAACACAGAAGCCCCATATGCGAGCGCTCAAAAACTCCTGTTGAAATCATATTATTGAAGGAATGGTACGTCAAGCAGCTTGATTCGCTTGACAAGGTCAAGAAAATGGCTGACAAAATGGAGTTCCATCCGAAAAAGAACAAGCAGATTCTGATTGACTGGGTTGACGGGCTCACGATTGACTGGCCTGTCTCAAGGCGCAGGTATTATCACACTGAAATACCGATGTGGTACTGCAACAAATGCAAGAAGCCGATTGTGCCCGAGCTTGACAGGTATTACCAGCCGTGGAAAGAGGCTCCGCCTGAAGGCACAAAATGCGTATGCGGCTCGGCAAAGTTCACTGGAGAGGAGAGAGTATTTGACACCTGGGTCGACTCGTCAATCACAAATCTTTATGTCACAGGATATGGGCGCGACGAAGAGCTTTTCAAAAAAGCCTATCCGTGCGCGCTGAGGCCGCAGGGCAGGGACATTGTCAGAACGTGGCTGTATTACACGCTCCTCCGGAATTATCAGCTTACCGGGAAACCCGCATTCAAGCATGTCATGATTCACGGCATGGGCCTTGACCCGACTGGAAAGAAGATGAGCAAGAGCGTCGGAAACACGATGCATCCAAAAAAGATTCTTGAAAAGCACGGCGCAGAGGCTTTCAGGCTGTGGTCAATGTCAGAGACGAACGTGGGCGACGACTACAAAATAGACGAGAAAAGAATAGAAGGTGCAGCCAAATTCATCACAAAACTGTGGAACGTCGCACGCTTCATTTCGTCATTTGAATGCAAAGAATCAGGAGACCTTGCAAACGCCGACAGATGGATTCTTTCAGAGCTGAACAAGCTCGTTAAGCA
>JAZDJV010000086.1:0-2877 GCA_043803585.1 Microcaldota archaeon
GCCGCATTTTTTTGCGAACTCCAGCAGGCCCAGCTTGTCTGCGTGGGCGCTGAAGTCGAATTTCTTTATGTTGTAGTCTGTAAAATCAAGGTCAAAGCCTTCGTATTCCATCCTCCCCGTGTCAAGCAGCTTCCTGCCCGGCGTTCCGTGGGCCTGATAGCCTGAAAAGAACACGGCTTTGTTTTCATAGTCCCTTATCTTCATGATGTAAGAGACAGCCGGCCCGCCTGAAAGCATTCCAGCCGTGCTTACTATGACGCCGGGCTGCCTGAGCGCCTCTTTGCGGTCCTTCTCGTTTTCAATCCACACGGCTTTTTTCATAGCCTTGTAAAACTCCTTGTAATTTTTAAGGAACCCCGGAAATTCCATCATTATCTCGGCTGATTTTTTCGCCATGCCGTCAAGATAAACAGGATATTCAAAATGATTGTTGACGAGAACCGAAACAATCTCCTGCGCCCTGCCGACTGCGAAAGCAGGCACGATCACAATCCCGTCAGAGTCGCACACGTTCCAGCACTCTTCGACAAATTCCTTTTCAATTTTTCTTCTGTTTTCGTGGATTTTGGAGCCGTACGTCGCCTCTGTTATGAGCACGTCAACATCCTTGTAATTGCAGAATGCGGGCTCGTGAAGCCTTGTGGCTTCAAGCTTGAAGTCCCCGCTGTAAACAACCCTGCGGTTGCCCATGTCGAGCTGGACAGAGGACGCGCCGAGAATGTGGCCCGCATCCTCAAATTTGAATGAAAACTGCTTTTCGCGCACTTCCCTTCCGTATCTGCAGCTTGAAACATTTCTCATCATTCTTTTCATGTGCCTCTTGTCAAAAATTGCTTCAAGGCCCTTCAGGGCGTTGACTTTTATCGAGTCTTCGACAAGCATCTCCACAAGGCGCATTGTGGGCGCCGTGGCGTACAGAGGCTGCTCGCTGTTCTCGTACAAGAGAGGGACTGAGCCGCTGTGGTCAAGATGGGCGTGCGAAAGAATGACAGCGTCCAGATAGCCCTGCACAGGAAGGGGGTAAGTGTTCTCTTCCTGGACTATTTTCACGCCGTAGTCAAGCATCACCCTTTTGCCTTTGTCCTCGACAAGTATGCCTGATCTTCCGACTTCCCCGCATGCGCCGTGCATTCTGATATTCATTTTACCGCTGCCTCTGCATTCAGTTACCACAGCAACGTTTTTAAACTCGCTGTGCGTTATACTATCTAGAAAGGACTGCGGGGGATTTTATGTACAAACTTGAAGACTTATACGGCAGACGCATATACTCAAAAAAGAGCTCCTTTGTCGGCGTCGCGAAAGACGTGCTAATCGACACAAGCGAGGGGAAAATCAAGTTCTTGCTGAAGGACCAGGCGTCATCAATTCTCGGAAGAGAGAGGGCGGACGCGAAGAATTTCATCAAAGAGAACTTCATTCCGTTTGAGAAAGTGCAGGCAATAAGGGACATCATAATAATCGAGTAACGCAAAGCGGATATAGACACACCTAGGAGGAGTAACAGATGGCAAAGCCGGTATTGGGAAGCTCATTGAAGGGAAAGAAAGTTGTTTCAAAGTCAGGGACAGACATAGGCTTTATCGAGGATATTCATTTTGAAATCGGCGGAAAGCTGGTTTCAATCGCAGTCAGGCCTGAGACCAACGCAAGCGAAATAACTGAGTTTGTCGGAAAAAGCGGGCTGCTTGACGTGCCGTTTGCAGAAGTTGAAGCCGTAGGCAGCTACGTGGTCATCAACTTCCCGTTCTCGTCAAAGTGACGCTATCTTTTTGAATATTTTTCTGCGCCAGAAATAGAAGTAACCTTCGTCTGAAAACAGTATCAAAAACAGCACCAGAAACAGGCATGGAGGTGGGGAGGGAAGAGAGCACAAGTGAAAACCCATTTGGCCGGGTGAGCCTCGCCCTTTTCCCTCGTTTCACCTTTTGTCTTTCACCTTGGTCATGCGTAAAAGAACTCCGCGCAACTATATAAGCATATCGCCGAAAATTAGGCGGTTTCACAGTTTTTTCATCAACAGTTGTAAGCGCTGTCCAATAAATCATTATTTTATTGGACAAATGTATAAAAAACTCCAGAAAGCAAAGGATGGGTATGAACAAATGCGCAAAAAAATAATAAACAAATGACCAAAAATAGATACGTTTATATATCAGTTTCGAGCATAAATAGCTTGGTCCGATTTTTTGGAGAGGATAGGGGAAAACTCTTCTTCTATACACTCGTTGGCCGGGTGAGCCACGTTCTCCTCTCCGCCATTTTAACTGAAAATCAGCGCCAGCAATGATATTTTTATGTCCGCCGCCGGATTCAGAATTTTTTACCCACCTCAAACTGTCTAACCCATGTTCGTCAATCAGTTAAGTATATAAACGGCTTTTTTCAAACCATATTTATGGACAAACTGCTGCTTGACATAGCAGGCGAGATAACATTGAGCGAAAATCCGGGCGCATCCCTCAAGAAATGGAGGGAGATATTCGGAATAACGCAGACCGAGCTCGCGAACTATTTAAAAGTCACGCCGAGCACTATTTCCGACTATGAGGGCAATAGGAGAAAAAGCCCGGGAATAAGCATCATAAAGAGGTTTGTCAATTCAATTATCGAGATTGACAGGCAGAAGGGCGGCTGGATAGGCAAGAAGCTCCAGCGCGACAAAAAGCCCGAGGCTTTCGAGCTCAGCGACTTCTCAAAGCCGATAAATTCTCTTGAATTCTGCAAGAACATAGAAGGCAAGGTGCTTACAAACGAGAAAAAGCTCAAAAGCTCAAAGATTTACGGCTGCACAATTGTCGACGCCCTGCGCGTCATCACCGAGCTGCCTGCCGACGAGTTCATAAAAATATACGGCACAACGACAGAAAGGGCGCT
>JAZDJV010000087.1:0-4392 GCA_043803585.1 Microcaldota archaeon
TCCTCGTCAGTCATTGTGCCTATTGATTTGCTTACAATCGGTTTTCTCTGGGCAGCCTGCTTCTGAACAGCCTTCTCAACAACAGATTCCTGCTGGACCGGCGCTTCATCAGCTATAATTATGTTGGATTCATTAGGTTCTACGGTTTCTTTTCTTTGCTGCGCCCCTTCGAGCGCTGATCTTATCAATTGCTTCATAAATGCGTCACCTATATAGTTTATTTATACTCTTTCTGCATATTTATTACTTGCTAATAGAGAATGTTTGTCATTCCATAATAAAGTGCCGGTGTGGCAGAGCGGACAATGCGGTAGTCATCTATTATCCTGATTGGATAATGGACTACTTTCGAAAACTACTGACCTTCGGGTCTCACAGGTTCAAATCCTGTCGCCGGCGTCTACCCTTTCTTTCAGAAAGAAAGGGTAAGGTTTGCAGCGCACCATAAAGAAAATAAATGTGCGCTGAAATTTCAATGCACAAACATAGAACGCAAGGTGCATTGCAAATATCTAAAGAAAATAGGGTACATGGTATTAAGTATCCAAGAAAAATTTATAGAAAATATAATCATGCCTCGGTAGCACAGCCCGGTAGTGCGCCTGTTTCGTACGGCCCTTTTTCCAAGAAGCGCTTTGTAAAAAGCGCCTGCGGAAAAGCCAGAAATAACAGGAGGTCGAGTGTTCAAATCCCTCCCGAGGCTCTAATTTTTATTGTTTCTTCAAATCGGCGTCAAGCCAGTCAAAGTGCCCCTGCTCGGCGTGAAGCAGAGCTTTGAACAGCAGCTTCACATTCTTGCTTTTCGAGGTCTTGATGAATTCTGTGTAGTCTTTCACAGCTCCGGCTTCGAGCTCCTTCGTCCTTGCAAGATCCTTCTTGATGCTTCCCTTCAGCTCCTCGCCCTTGATTGCAGGGTAAGGAATCCCCAGGAACTTCACGATTGTGTTGACGTGCTCGGTCTCGACGCGCGTCAGCTGCTTGAACAGTCGGTTGTATTTCGAGTATTTTTCCTGCGAATTCGATATTTTGCCGTAGTAATAAGTCGCATTTACCTCGCCTGCCAGCGCTTTTTTGAGGTTTTCCTCGTCAGCAGGCTTCAGCTTGATGTCTTTCCACAGCTGGGAATATTCTCCGGCTGATTTCAGGAATTTTCTCGGTGCCCCGCAGAACGGGCAGTCCTTAGGCGCCGACGCGCCGAGATACGGTTCTCCGCATATTTTGCAAACATAAAGGTTTATCATAAACTTCCCCCCAACAATTCTTAATAAACCGCATCAGTATAAATAACTTACAGCAATGCAGGGGTAGCCAAGCGGTCAACGGCGGCAGACTCAAGCGACCTTCCTTAAGAAGAAAGTTCAACCAAAGAAAGTCTAAGATATCTGTTCCCTTAGTGGGTTCGCAGGTTCGATTCCTGCCCCCTGCATAATTATTTGTGCAAGTGATAAAATGACAGTCCTCATAAAGAACGCGCGGACGCTTGAAAGCGCCGAAAGAAAAGACATTTTGATAGACGGCAGCAGGATTGCGCAGATTGCCGGCGCAGGCGCCATCAAGAACGCTGACGAGAAAATAGACGCGTCCGGAATGCTTGCAATGCCCGGCCTGGTGAACATGCACACGCACATCGCGATGTCAATGTACCGCGGTTATGCGGATGACATGGAGCTGATGGACTGGCTTCAGAACAAAATATGGCCGCTTGAAGACAAAACTCTGAATGACGATTTCGTTAATCTGGCAGTTGAATTGAGCTGCGCCGAAATGATAAAATCAGGCACAACCTCGTTTCTAGATATGTACACTTTTCAGCTGAAAGTAGGCGGGCTGATAAGTAAAATAGGAATGAGAGGATATTTGGGGGAAGCTTTTTTTGATTTCAAGTCAAAGGATTACGAGCAGGGAAAAGCTCTTGATTTCGCGAAGAAATTCGCATCGAGCGAATTCCCCAAGCTAATCACTCCTGTTATAGCAGCCCACGCGCCATACACCTGCTGCGAAGACACTTTAATCAAGACAAAAGAGATTGCAAACAAACACGATATGCTTTATCATATCCATGTCGCTGAAACAAAGAAAGAGCAGGACGATATCCAGAAGCAGAAGGGCAAGCGCGTGGTGAAGTATCTTGACGACATAAAGGTTCTTGACAAAAAAACAATAGCAGCACACTGTGTTTGGCTTGATGATTCTGAAATAGATATATTCGCAAAAAGAGGAGTGACAGTGGCGCATTGCCCAAATAGTAACATGAAGCTGGCATCAGGGCCAGCTCCAATAAAGAAAATGCTCGCGAAAAATGTGAATGTTGCAATTGGAACAGACGGATGCGCTTCAAATAATACATTGGATTTGTTCAGAGAGATAAAATCAGCAGCCTTGCTTTCAAAATTAAGCACAATGGACGCAACCGCTGTATCTGCCCGCGAAGCAGTTGAGATGGCCACCGCAAACGCGTACAAAACCCTCGGCCTGGACTGCGGCCTTCAGCAGGGAAAGCTTGCTGACATAATTCTGGTTGACCTGAGAAAGCCGCACCTAACGCCGATTTACAACGCGCATTCGCACATGGTGTATGCCGCGAACGGCTCTGACGTTGACACTGTAATTGTCAACGGAAAAATCCTGATGAAAAGCAGAAAATTGAAAACAATTGACGAGCAGGCCCTGCTCGAAAAAGCGGAGAAAGTCGCGGAATCAGTGTGACTGTTTCTTTTTCTTTTCTTTTTCCATCTTGCTTATTTTTCTCATCAGTTCGTTTGCAACTGATTTTGGAACAACGGGGGCTTTTCTGGATTTTTCTGCCGGGCTCGTGGGAGTAAGTCGTCTAAAAAATACAGTAGACATGATAGGCGCTTCGGCCCTGGTGTCTTTCCTTAATATTTCCCTAGTTTCAGCTATCTTTCCCAATCTTCTGCTAAATCTTCCTCTGTAAGCGGGAATCACAGCATCGCCTCATTTGAAATTTTTCAGGTGCCCGTTCCTGTCGAGCCATTCTGCCTCGACTCTCTTGTAGCACCAGATGACGTCGCCCTTTTCGTTGCCTTCAATCGGCCACGGCTTGACAATAACGTAATCGTCGGGCCTCACCCACAGCCTTTTCAGCTTGCCCGGTATCCTGCACATTCTCATTCTGTTGTCTTCGCATTTGACAGTCATTCTTTTTCCGCCGTGCAGAGCCTCGACTTTTCCCAGTATCTCGCCTTCCTGCTTCCTCGGAAGCCTGACTCTAAACTCCTGCGGCACTCCGGACGGGTTCTCTCTTCTGTTTTTCACGAATTTGTTGTTAGCCAATTTAAAACCTCAGTATAATTGCGTAGGGCACGCCTTTTATTTGTTTGGTTTCGCAGCTGAACAGTTTTTTCGCCGCTCCGACTGTCTGTTTTCCGATTATGTTTATGTTCGAGCCTTTGCTTATCTCCTCAATCAGCGTGTCTTCGTCGACCAGCTCGCCTTTGTAAAAATATTCCGACACGTTCAGGCTCAGCTTCTGTGACTTTATCACTTTTCCGAGAAGCTCCTTGTCGCACGCCGCGAGCACTTTATGCCCGCCCTGCACGTGTTTTTTCATCCAGTGTTTTTTCATCAAAAATCATCTTTTCACGAGCACTGCAAAGTAATGCGGGGTTTTGGAGTCTATAAATCCCTTGATTTTCCAGTCAGTTCCTTTCAACAGTTGTCTCATCTCTTTTTTTGTGACGAATAAATAATCAAACCAAGGTGTTTTGTTCAATTCGTTTCTTATTCTCATTCTAATCTGTCCGCCCATCCTGCCTCTCTTCTCGTTATATTTGTGGTATCCCAAATGGGCCGGATTTTTTGTGCGGTAGGGATCCATAGTTTCGGCAATTATCTGCCCGTTTTTGGCTGTTATTCGGCTCATTTTTCTGAGCAGAACTTTGATTTTTTTCTTGTTTGCAAACAAGCCGAAATTATTTCCGAACATGATTATTGTGTCAAAAGAATTCTTTGGAAAATTAAGCTTCTCAATAGGCATGACCTTTGCTTTTTTCAACCCCCTTATCCTGCATGTTTTTACTGCAAGCGGTGAAATGTCTATGCCAATTACGTCAAGCCCTTTGTTCTGCAGATAAATAGATATCCGGCCTGCTCCGCAGCCGATGTCAAGCACCTTCCCTTTAACTTTTTTCAGTGCCCTTTTTTCATGTGCAGGCCATTCTTTGTAGTTCGAAAGATACTGGCTTGCTGAAATTACACCAATATACCCGTCTTCTCTTTCAATAACTTCAAAATTATACTGTCCTTTATGATGGTTTAATACAGCGTTTCCAAAAGCATCTTGATTTTTTTTCATAATTAATTTCCCCTAAACCCGTTTCACAGGGGCCCTTGCACCGCAGACCTGGCATCTTTTGTGCTCGACGCCCTCGA